>NZ_JBHWIR010000029.1:0-27330 GCF_042731835.1 Kitasatospora sp. NPDC059817
GCGACCGTACTGGTCACCGCCCCGCCGCCGGAACTGCCGGGACTACCTGAACTGCCGGAGGATCAGACCGCCGGGGCCGGGTAGGTCGGGAACTCGACGCCCGAGACGTACTGGACGACCCGGATGACCTGGCAGGAGTAGCCGAACTCGTTGTCGTACCACAGGTAGAGGATCGCGTTGTCGCCCTCGACCTTGGTGGCGCCGGCGTCGACGATCGAGGCGTGGCGCGAGCCGATGAAGTCGCTGGAGACCGCGTCGGGGGAGTCGATGAAGTCGATCTGACGCTTCAGCGGCGAGGTCAGCGAGACGTTGCGCAGGTAGTCGAGGACCTCCTCGCGGTTGGTCTCGCGGGCCAGCTGCAGGTTGAGGATGGCGATCGAGACGTCCGGCACGGGGACGCGGATCGAGCTGCCGGTGATCTTCGCCTGGAGGTCCGGGAGGGCCTTGGCGACGGCCGAGGCGGCGCCGGTCTCGGTGATCACCATGTTGAGCGGTGCCGAGCGGCCGCGACGGTCGGCCTTGTGGTAGTTGTCCAGCAGGTTCTGGTCGTTGGTGAACGAGTGGACGGTCTCCACGTGCCCGCGCAGCACGCCGTACTCGTCGTCCATCGCCTTCAGCGGCGGGACGATGGCGTTGGTGGTGCAGGAGGCGCAGGACAGGATCTGCTCGTCGGGCTTGATCGTGTCGTGGTTGACGCCGTGGACGATGTTCGGGACGTCGCCCTTGCCCGGCGCGGTCAGCACGACCTTGGCGATGCCGGGGCGCAGGTGCTTGGACAGGCCCTCCCGGTCGCGCCAGCGGCCGGTGTTGTCGATCAGGATGGCGTCCTTGATCCCGTACTCCGTGTAGTCGACCTTGGTCGGGTCGTCGGAGTAGATCACGGTGATCTCGTTGCCATTGGCGATGATCTTGTTGTTCGCCTCGTCGACGGTGATCGTGCCCTGGAACTGGCCGTGGATCGAGTCCCGGCGCAGCAGCGAGGCCCGCTTGACCAGGTCGTCGCCGCCGCTGTCGCGCACGACGATGGCCTTCAGGCGCAGGCCGTTGCCGGAGGCCTTCTCGATCAGCAGGCGGGCGACCAGGCGGCCGATCCGGCCGAAGCCGTAGAGGACGACGTCGCGGGCGTCGCGGCGCTCCAGCTTGTTGTCGCCGGTGGCGCCGGAGACGGCCTGGGCGGTGAACTCCTCGACCGACAGGCCGTGGTCGTCGGCCCGGTAGGTCGCGGCGAGCATGCCGATGTCGATCTGCGAGGGGCCGAGATCCAGGGTGGTCAGCGCACTCAGGAAGGGCATCGTCTCGGTGACCGAGAGCTCCTCGCCGGCTATCTGGCGGGCGAAGCGGTGCGTCTTCAGGATGCTGACCACCGACTTGTTCACCAGGGACCTGCTGTGCAGCAGGACGGTCACGTCCCGCTCGCGGTGCAGTCGCCCGATGATCGGGATCATCGACTCCGCGATCTCCTCGCGGTTCTTCCAGTCCGTGAACACGTCGTCGTTGACAGTCACAAGTCCATCTTTCGAGCTGAGGGTGTTGCGCACATGGTAGCTTCGCCCGCCCCCGCCCCTTCCGCCGGTCCCTCCCCCGCCCACTTCGCCCGAGCCCCCGACCTGCACTTTCGCCCGCTCGCCCACCCCCGGAGGTGATCACCGCCACCCTGCGGCCCCCTCTCAGACTCACCCTCGCGCCGTTCAGGCCGACAGCTGTAAACTGAGTCAAGCAACACACTGACCGGCGGCCCGTACGCACGATACGTTTTGGCGGTAGTCGGACTCGCTCGATCCCACCACCCGCGTCCTCGGAGAGCCTGATGCAGCAACCTGCCGAACCGGTCGTCTCGGTGACCCTCGCGGAGATCGCACGCATCGCAGGGGTCGGCCGCGCCGCGGTGAGCAACTGGCGCCGCCGGCACGACGCCTTTCCGAGTCCGGTGAGCGGCAGTGACGCGAACCCCCAGTTCTCGTTGGCCGAGGTGGAGAAGTGGCTGGACCAGAGGAAGAACCCAAGGAAGAAGAGCAGGCCCACCGTCGGCCAGCTCGAACGACTCTGGCCGAAGATCGAGGCGTTGGGTGACCGAAGCGCCATGGGAATGGTGCTCGCCGCTGTCGGCGCGAAGCTGAGCCGACCCGATAACCCGAACGCCCTGCCGGTCCGCCCGGAGTTGAGTGCGGATCAGGGGTCACTGGCTGAGGAGGCTGTTCGACTAGCCGAGCAGGAGGGCGCTTCGGAGACCTTCGACTTCCTACTCCAGCGCTGGCTCGGCACGCACGTACGCCAGATCAACACCACGCCGGAGCCCTTGGCCGAGCTCATGGTCGACCTCGCGCAATGGCTCACCGACCTCCCAGTACGAACCGTCCTCGATCCGGCATGCGGCACCGGAACGCTCCTGCTGGCCGCAGATCGACGATGGAGCGGACCCAATGAGCTGACACTGCTCGGACAGGACGTCGACCCGGTCCTCGCATCGGTGGCAGCGGCCCGCCTGCTCATGGCGGGGGCCCTTGGCCGAGTCACCATCGCGGACACCCTGCGAGCCGATGCCCTACGGGCCGTTCAGGCCGATGCGGTGCTGTGCAATCCGCCCTCGAACGAGCGCGACTGGGGGCACGCCGAACTCGCAACGGACGCCCGGTGGCTGTTCGGACAGCCTCCTCGCACCGAGCCGGAGCTCGCCTGGGTCCAGCACGCCGTCGCCGCCCTCGCGGCGGAAGGCACCGCCGTCATGGTGCTGCCCCCCGCCGTGGCGGCCCGGCGGGCAGGCAGACGAATTCGCAGTGCACTCTTGCGCACCGGAGCACTTCGTGCAGTGATCGCACTTCCGCCCGGTGCGGCTCCCCCGCACGGCGTGGGCCTGCACCTCTGGGTCTTGTCCAGCCCCTCCGAGGACCCGGCCGGCTCCGTCGTGCGGCTGGTGGACACTGTCGGACGAGCGGGCGCGCCATCGCCCGGGCAGACCTCGATCGACTGGCCCGTCCTGCGGGCCACCGTTCTGAACGCACTCCGAGACGACGAAGCTGCGGCCTGCGTCTCCGTACCGGTGATCGACCTCCTCGACGAACAGGTCGACCTGACCCCCGCTCGGCACGTCCCGGCTCCGGATTCTGCGGCTGCCATCAATCTGCGCCAGTCCTGGACCCGGTTCGACCTCAGGCTCGGTGAGGCCCGGGACGTCGGCCGGGCACTGTCCAAACTGACTCCCGCGCAGGATGACGGCGCCGTCACGCACACCACGGTCGGCGATCTGGAACTGGCCGGGGCACTGGAACTGCACAGCGGGCAGGCCCTTCCGGAACCGCAACTACGGCGTGGTGACCGACCGTCCGACGCGGTAAGTGTCCTGACAGTCCCGGACCTCGGATACCCGGACGAAGCCCGCCACTGGCTCCCGGCGGTGGAGGCCGAGACCGGTGAACGAGCGGGCAACCTCACGGTGACGTCATCTCAGGACGTGGTCGTGGTGGGCTCACTCCGGGCCTTCGATGCCTGGGTCGACACCGAGGCTCCCACGATCCTCGGCCCGCAACTCCATCTGATCCGAGTGGACCCCACGGTCCTCGACCCGTGGTTCCTGGCCGGCTGCCTACGCTCGCCCGCGAACGCCCGACAGGCCGGAACCCATGCCTCGACGTCGTCGCGGGTGGATGTCCGCCGCCTTCAGGTACCCCGGCTCCCGTTGGAGGAACAGCGCGCCTACGGTGAGATCTACCGACAACTCACCGCCTTTGAACAGGCGGTGACGGAACTTCGCACGGTATCCGGTGACATCGGTCAGGCTCTCGGTGAATTACTGGCATCCGGCCGACTTCCTCGCACCTGACGTCACTCCTGGAGCAACAACTGCAGAAACGGCCGGGCTTCCTCCCCCCGACCGAACTTCTGCAGCTTCGTAGCCACTTCACGACAACGGGCCACGACTCCGGGCGGGCTCTCCACCAGGCCCGCGACCTCGTGGACCACATCGGCCCAGGCGTCGAAACCACCCTGCGGATCGCCGGTCTCCATCAGGCACTCGGCCACCCCGACCCGCGCCTCCAGGGCGATGATCCGAAGATCAGGTGCCGCCTTGTACTCCAAGGCCTGCGCAACGGCCCGGTACAACAGGCCCGCGGCCGCCCAGGCTTCACGCCCCCTGGCGGCGTCCGCGCAGAGCAACTGCGCCCGCGCCACCGGGCGATGACCGAGCCCCCAGGCCTTGCGGGCGTCTCCCAGTGCCAACTCCAGCCCCTCCAGCGCGGGACCGGCGTCGCGCTCCGCCAGCTCGGCCCCGGCCAGAGCGAGGAGTTCGTCGAACCGGGCACGATCCACTCCCGACCTCACGCCCCGGCCGGCCGCGCGCTGGGGAACCGGGCGTCGCACCACGCGGGCGGGAACCGACGTGGCGGCCACCGCGCCGGGCAGGCGGTAGCGGGCAGTGGGGTCAGGCACGAGTTCACGACTGGGTGCGGGCGATCCGACAGCGGGCAGGTGAGCGCGCAGGACATCGAGCGCCCGGCCGAGGCCGCCCGACCGCTGGGCCGGGTCCTTGCTCAACAGGCGCCAGACGAGATCATCGACGTCAATCGGGACATCGGGCCTGAAGTCACTGACGCACGGCGGAAGATCGTGCTGATGCTGGGTGGAGCGGTTTCGGTCCGGCTGGTCGAGGAACGGCTGGCGTCCGGTCAGAAGCTCGAACAGCACACATCCGAACGAATAGAGATCAACGGCACTCGTGACCTTCTGCTCCCCCCGGAGCTGCTCGGGAGCCATGTATCCGACAGTCCCCGGAGTGGCGCCGTAGGCGGTGTACCGGGTTGCGTCGGGTCGGTCCGGGAAGGCCACCCCGAAATCGATCAGCTTCACCGAACCATCCGCCGTCAGCACGATGTTGTCGGGCTTCAGGTCCCGGTGGATGACCCGTCCTCCATGAGCGTGCACGAGGGCCTCGGCGATCTCGACGGCGATGGCGATCGCGGCGCCGAACGGCAGCGGCCGGAACTGTCCGAGGAACCGGTCGAGCGGTACGCCGTCGACGAATTCCATGACCAGGAAGGGAGCACCCCGGTGGAGCCCGCGGTCCAGCAGGCTCACGATGCCGGGGTGGTTCAGGTCGGCGAGGAACTGCCCTTCCCGTTCGAAGCGCTTGAGCAGCTCGGTCTCCTGGCGCACCCGCTCGGCCGGGCTGAGGCGACCCTGGTTGTACTGGTCCGGCCGGATCTCCTTGACGGCCACCAGTTCGCCGGTCTCGGTGTCGATCGCCTTCCAGACGCACGCCATGCCGCCCCGACCGAGCGCCTCGACGATCCGGTACCGGCCTCGGACGACTTCGCCCTTTTTCATCCTCACCCCTGTCCGCCCTGGCATCATGCGTCTCTCACCATAGCGCGCCCAAACCGACAGCACTTCATCGCTTGACTAAGTTCACAACTGTGCGCTCTCCTGGTGTCTCGGCCGAACAGCTCCGAACCCACCGAGGGGGCTCCTCCTGTGACCGTTTGGCAAGCTCCCGCCGGCACCACCGGCGATCCCCGCCTCGTCCGCACCTCGCTCCCCCTGCTTCAGGAGGATCCCCGCAGCTGCCCGCGCGGCGCGGCGCTGCACGCCCGACCGTTCGTGCAGCAGTTCCCTCCGCGGTCGCGCCGCAGGCCCGTCAAGGACTTCGCCCCGGCCCCGATGACGACCGCACTCGACGCGATCGAGTTCGACGGGATCGGAGTCGACACAGCTCTCCACAAGCTCCGCCAGCGGCGCGACTGCCACCCGTCCCACCTCGCCTGGGCAACCGAAGCCGTACGTCACTACCTCGCGGCGCGGGCAGAGCATGCCGCCGAATACGCGTCCGGGCCGCAGCTCCTCCCAGCGAAGGACGCCTGGGTGACCACCACCGACCTCGCCGCGCCGGACGCGCGGGGAGCCGTCCGCTATGAGCGCACGGCCTGGGGCCGCCGGTACGCCTCTCCGGACGGTCACGTCAGGGAGATCTGGCTGCTGTCCGTGAACTCAGTAAAACCTCGGACCGATGCGGAGATCGCCGAGGCGGCCGCAGTAGCGGCGACCGGTGTTCCGGCGAGGGCGGAGTTCGGCGAGCCCTACCGCCCGACCGGAGCCCGCAGCGCCCTCCCGGAGCGGGTCCGGGTGGTGGCGGTCGGCTGCGGAGACGGGTCCCGTACGGTCCTCGCCGACTGGGACGCCGAGGAGGCAGCTGAGCGGTTCGCCCGACACGCCAAGTCGGTCCTGGCCCGCGCCGTCGCGGCGGACCAGGTGGTTCCGGGCTCGACCTGCGTCGACTGCGAGGGCCTGCCGAGCTGCTCCCAACCGCCCCGGGTCCCGCTCCTGCTCGGCACCGACCGACCGCGCAGGCAGCGCCGCCGGCGCAGCGTCTCCGTCTCCGACCTACGCACCCACGCCGTCTGCCCTGCCAAGTACCACCTGACACGCGTGCTGCACCTGAAGTCGGCGGAACCGGAGAGCCCGGCGATCCGGCGCGGCCGGGCGGTGGACGCATGGCTCAACGAACAGCACGGGTCCCGGCGCAGCTGCCGCTCCGCGCCGCTGCCGGACGCCCTGCCCGGCCTCACGGCAGAGGAGACCAAGTCGGCCGTCCGGATGATCGCCGAGCACGCTGCCGTCTGCCCTCTCGACGGCCTGCCGCCGGACGCGGCGGTGCAGGTCCAACCGCGCGTGACCGCGTACGACCCGGAGGTCGACGCGGTCATCATCGCCGACCCCGACCTGCTGTACACCGACGCCGGCGGCTGGGTCTGGCGCGAGACCAAGACCGCGGCGTCCCGCCCCTGGGAGGGACGTCCACTGCTGGAGTCGTTCCCTCAACTCGCCCTGGCCGTCCTGCTGATGTCCGCAGGAGTGCTCGGTGGCGACCCGCGTCGCGCTCGGATCGAGCTGGAACTGCTCTACCAGGACGGCTCCGCCTGCGAGGAGCTGTATCCGGACGATCCCGAGACTCTCGACGAGGCCAGGCGGGTGGTCGCTGGCCTGGCCGGCCCCTGGGCCTCGGACGAGAGCTTCGCCGCCACTCCCGGCCGCGGGTGCACTGGCTGCGAAGCCCTGCGCTGGTGCGGCCCCGGCCTCGATCACACGACTGGGAGTTGACCCGTGCACCCCGCCCCCGACCTGCCCCCGCACGCCGCCGTGTGGTCCGCGCACGACGGCCTACCGCTGCTGCGGACCCTGGCCACCGCGCTCATCGGGCTCGAAGCGATCACCGGCCTGGACGGATTCTCCCTGCCTTACCCCGCCGAAGCCCAGCGGGCTCTGAACCGAACCGTTCTCACCTGCCTGCTGCAGGGAGCCGAGCCACCTGTCAGCCTGCCGGAGCTCCTCACCTGGTGCCGGTATCGGCCGATCTCCGACTGGCCGCTCGATCTCCCCGCCGACGCCGTCGGCCGCACGGATCACCTCCTCGATCCGGACTCCGGCCGCCCCACCGAGCTCTGTCACGAGTGGGCCGATCGCGCCGCCGACAGCGCTGCGAATCAGCGCGACCGCGAGATCATCAGGACCGCGCTGCGGCTCTGCCGCGATTGCGGCGAGGAGGACGCCTACACAGAGTTCCGACGGCTGCTGGTGAACCGGCCAGTGCTGACCTCGGTGGAGTTCTTCGACGTCACCAACGACCATGTGCTCGATCCGGTGCGCGAACTGATCCGCCGGATCTACCTCCCGGTTCCGGCGAGTCACCTTCGGGCCGGGGCCTACGCCGGCTGCGCGCGCTGCCTGACCCTGCTGCTCCCGGTTCAGGACGGCTCGTGGTGGTGTGAACGCGATCACTGCCGCCGACAGGGATCTGCTCCGGTCGGGGACCTGTGGCCCACCGAAGAAGTCGGTGAGCTCTTCCAGCTGGAACGGCCGTTGCGTCAGTTCGTCACCGGGCCGGGGCGGGCGGAGACCGACCTGGAGCACGCCCTGATCACGCTCGGGCTCCGGGTGCGCATGTGGCCCGGTTTCGATGCCTACGACCTGCACGTCACCTTTCCGGACGGGCATGTCTGGGCGATCGACGTCAAGGACTGGGCACACCCCGCGTTCCTGGGCCGGGCGGCCCGGCCCGTCGCACCGGAACCCCCCTATGACGAGGCGTTCTGGGTTGTTCCGGAGTACCGGGTCGACGACCGACCCGGCTACCTGGACATCTACCGTCGGCACCGCCCCGCCTCGGCCCGGGGCCTGCCCCTGCTGACCGACGCCGACCTGATCGCCCGTGCGGCCGCTCGGCTGCGTGGCGCTCCCGATGGAGGTATCCATGCGTGACCGCGACAGCTGGCACCGGCCGGTCAGCCGCGAACTCAAGCGGCTGTGGCGCGAGATCCCGGTCGAACTCGGTGACGTCAAGCCCGCCCTGCTCTGCCAGGTGGAGCTCGCCCTCCGGGTACTGGAACGCATCGCACCGGACGAGCCGGCCGTCGGCGCGTACACCTTGCTCGCCGGGTACCCGTTCGCCCGGGCCGCGGGCCTCGCCGTCACACCCGACCACGAGCTGATGCTCACCGCTGTCCGTCACCGCGGGTGGACCCTCCGCCGCCGACGTGCCTGGCAGCAGGCGTTGGAGACCTACCTCGCGCTGCCGGAGCGGCTGCGCGCGTACCACGTCCCGGAGGAGAGCGGGCCGGTCCGGTCCCTCGGCTTGGCCGTCGCATCCGGCCGACTCGCGGTCTACGACGCGGCGCTGGCAACCCTGCCGGACTTCGACCGCCGACAGCTTCGCCTGGCCCCCTCCGGTCGCAGCACCTTCGTCGAACGCCGACGGCCGGCCTCCGTCACCTTCCCCCCGGAGCTGCGGCCCGACCTCGCCCCGGGGCACGACCTCACGGCACCCCGCTCCGGAGCCGGAGCACCCATCCGGCTGACCCGCGACGACCTCCTCGACACGGCCCGGTGGATGGACCGGACCGAGGCGGCCTCGGACACGGCGAAGCGCGGGCATTGGGAGCAGCGGCTCGCCGAGCTCCGGCTGGCCCCTCGCAGTACCGACGGCCGGTCGTTCGCCGATTCCGACGAACTGCTCCTGGACGGAATGCTTCACCTGGTGGGCATGGTCGGGGCCGGCAAGAGCACCCTCATGACACTGGTCGCGGTCTGGGCGGCCCGACGCGGTATGCGCACCACGTTGGTGGTCGGCGACGTCGCCGAACAGCTGCGGCTGAGCGCCCTGTTGCGAGACCTCGGGCTGCCCGCCACCCCGGTGCTCGGCCCGACCACCCGGGAGACCCACGTCCAGCGGCTGCACCGCCGCATGGCCGCCCGTGGTCTGGAGAACATACTGGACCACGACGACCCCGGCTTCGACGACCTGAGCACGGTCTGCGTTGTCGACGCCCTCCGTGGCACCGAGGCTGCCGAACCGCTGCGCTACGCCGACGCGCCGTGCACCTCACTGTTCCCGGAGCGGGCCGAGACGGCCGGCCCGGACGGCGCTAGCGGTACTGACAGCTCTGAGCCGATCGCCCTCCCGGAGCGCTACCGTCCGGGAGCCACCAGCACCGCGCCGCTGCCCATCGGCGCCCGACCCGCCGGACAGCAGCACGGCTGCCCGGTCTGGAGCGCCTGCCCCCGTCACCGCACCGCGCGCGAACTGGTGGACTCCCTGATCTGGATCGCGAACCCGGCCAGCCTCGTCCAGTCGTCGGTGCCGCACCACTTGAACGAGGAGCGGCTGCGCCACCTCGAACTCGCCTGCCTGCGCAGCGACATCGTCATCGTGGACGAGGCCGACTCGGTACAGATGAAGTTCGACGAGATCTTCGCACCGTCCGCAACACTGGTTGCGCCCGGGCCCGAGTCCTGGCTGGACCAGCTGCACACGCACAAGATCGAGGAGCTGTCCCGGCAGGGTCGACTGCCGCTGACCGACCAGGAGATCGAACGCTGGTCCGCGTCCCTGGCCGTCGTCTCGGCGGCGACGGACCGGCTGTACAAGCGGCTGATCGATGACGCGGACCTGCGGGAGTGGGCGGACCCCGAATACTTCAGCCCCTGGACCCTCCAGGAGAAGTTGCTGGCCGAATGGTTCGAACCGAACGTCACGCCCGGCGCCCCGGACGGGGTCGCCGACGAGAGCGAACTCTTCGAGGCGTACGAGAACGACGATCCCGAACCGGAGCCCGACACCACGGCCATGCAGGGTCGGCGCGCGATCCTGACCTCCGTCTTCGACAGGTTCCGCGACGATCCCCTCGGCGGACACGGGCCGTACGGTGACCCGACCGACGATCTGGTCGGCCTCGCCCAGGATCTGTTGGCCACCCTCTCGGCATCGAGCACCCGGCGTCGAGTCCTCACCGTCCTGAGTGAGCTCCTCGCTGACACGGCCGCGTCCACGAATGACCCGAAGTGGCTCGACATCACGGCCCGCCGGGTCGAGTTCATGCTGCTGCTGTCAGCGCTGAACCAGCGGCTGGAACGGCTGACCTTCCTGTGGCCGCAGGTGGAGGCCGCGCTTCATCTGGACTCCACCGGGAACGACTTCTCGCGCCGCCCTCCGCTGGACTACGCCCCGCTGGTCCCGGAGGCGCCGATGGGCAACGTCCTCGGGTTCCAGTACTTGCCCGACGAGCGGGAGCGGGACGAGTCCGGGCGCCACAGCGGCACCCTGCGGTTCTTCCGCTGCGCCGGTGTGGGCCGGGAACTCCTGCTCTCGCTACACGAGTTGGGATCTGACCCGGCAACCTGCCGCCCGGGTCCGCACGTGGTGCTGATGTCCGGCACCAGCTGGGCGGGCACGTCCACCCGGGCCCACGTGCTCGCACCGGTCGGAGCGGTCCTCAAGCCGTCGGAACGGTCACTGGAGGCGGTGCGGCGCAGTGTCTTCCGCACCCGGTTCCTCTACGACGACAGCGGGAATCCGATCAGCCTGTCCGGCACTGACCCGAAGGACCGGCTCACCGTGGCCCAGGCGATGGCATCCATTCTCGGCAGCCCGGGCCGCGGCCAGTCGCCGAGCCCGTTGGAGGAGGAACTCACCCTGGTCGGCGACGACGAGAGGCGCCGCGCGATCCTCCTCGCCGGCAGCTACAAGGAGGCCAACGCCGTCGCCGACATCCTGCACGGCATCGAACGCTGGCACGGTCGGGTACGGGTCCTCGCCGCGGACGACGCGGACCTGGAGCAGGCGGTCCGTGGCCGCAGCCCTGTTCCCGCGCTGTCCGGGCGTGCCACCGCCCTCCGGCGTGGCGACCTCGCAGCCTTCGCCGAGGACCTGCGCGCGGAGATCCTCGTCGCGCCGCTGATGGCCGTGGAGCGCGGGCACAACATCCTGAACGCGCAACGGAACGCCGCGTTCGGCACCGCGCTGTTCCTCGCCCGGCCGCACCCGCGTCCCGATGACCTGGCACTGGCGATCTTCGCGATCAACGACTGGGCCACCCGCTTCGTCCGCGACCACCCGGGTCTCGACCAGGGCACCTTCACCGATCTGGTGAACAAGGCCGGAACGCTGGATGCGGCCGGGCTCGCCTTCCGCCACGTGGCCCGACGTGAGTGGCGCCGACTGCTCGCCCGCCGGTACATCTACTCGCGCCTGTCCGAGGCCGAGAAGCAGGCCTTCGTCTGGGACCAGCTGGTGACGATCTGGCAGGTCATCGGCCGACTGGTGCGCGGCGGCGTCCCGGCTCGGGTGGTGTTCGTCGACGCCCGGTTCGCCCCAAACCTGGCCCGAGCGCTCGCACCGAGCGTCCAGGCGTCCCAACTACCGTCCGACGAGGGCCTGCTGAACCGGTTCCGGTCCGTCCTCGCCCCCTACTTCGACCAGGACGCCGATCCGACCCGCTTCACCGACCCCGGAGATCCAGCCCTCGCCCGCCTGCTCTACCAGCCGTTGTTCGAGGCCCTGACCGACCTCACCCATCACCGCAGCTGAGCATCCGCGAATCCGAACGGAGGCCACCATGGCCAGGAAGTACCAGAACATCCGCACCGCCGCCTGGACGCCGGTCTCGTCCGAGTCCTCGCTCACCGCCCACTACCGCTCCCTGCCGTTCCCCGAGCAGTGGCGCGAGGCACTGCTCGACCTCTGCAACGCCGGCCGATCGCCTCAGGCGGAGCCCTACCGAACGGTCCCCACCTGGCGGCTGGACCAGGTGCTCCAGGCCCTCGCCCCGGACGTGATCGTCCGGCCCCGCCCCTCCTTCCACAAGAACGAGGCCCCGGACTTCTGGCTCTACACCCCGGCCGAGCTCGCCGACCCGCTGCCGGGCCCGGCACTGCGCGCCCTGCTCTCCGCCTGGCTGCGCGACCTGCGCCCCGAACGTGAGCACCGCGACCAGCGCCGCGCGGTCGAGGCGATGCTGTCCGCGGACCCACCGCAGTGGCAGCCGGTCGAGGCGGAGCTGCTGCGCTGCCCGCCCACCAAGGGCAGCACCGCGGCGCCCGAGGCCCGTCAGTTCCAGCTGACGACCGACCACCTGGCCCGCCGGATCCTCGCGCTGGAACCGTACGACTCCGGCGCCGGCAAGCTGCACTTCCGCGCCGTGCCGCGCGGCCCCCGCGACCAGGGCGCGGAGTTGGTCTCACAGCCGCTGCCCTGGGACGGGAAGGGCGACCGGACCTGGTGGTTCTCGGTGGTCCTCAACATCACCCTGCACACCGTCCCGTTCCAGCCGCTGCCCCGGCTGCACCTGCACACCCACATCCGCCGCTGGGCGACCCGCACCAGTCAGACCACGGGACGGCTGCGACTGCCCTTCGGCCGCCGCACCTCCGTCCTGCTGCGCCCTCGGGTGCCGTGGCTGCCCGGCGCACCCGCGAGCGAGCGCTTCGCGGTGGCGCGGCTGGAGTGGAACCGCGCGGCCAAAGCCATCGACTGGGTCGGCGGTGGTCCCGCCGGAATGCTGGCCGACATGTCGCTGACCGAGCCGTTCCCCGACGCCGACGGCATCCTGAGTGGCCCCGAGGACTGGCTGACGGACATGCGCGCCGGTGTGGTGTACAGCACCGCGATGGGCAGCCACGAGGTCGGCGCCGGCCTGATGTCGAACCAGCGCTCGCAGATCGTCCGCTGGGCCGAGCAGGCGCTGCCCGAGCAGCTCCGGCCCACCCCGGCCCTGGAGTACTCGCGGCGCGCCTCCACCAGCAGGCCGGCGAACGTCCCGGTCAAGCCCTCCAAGGAGGTCGAGAAGGCCGCCGAGGACGTCCGCGTGGCCACGGCCCGACGGACCGGCGCGGCCTTCGCCCTCGATGCCCTCACTGCCTTCGCCGCCCCCGACATCGCGAACGGTATGGCGGACCGGCACCCGGTGCTGGAAGCGCGACTGCTGTGGCAGACCGCCGAGATGCGCGACACCGCCATCGCCGCCCTGGTCGACCACCTCGATCTCAAGGACGACGGGACGCGACCGACTGCCGAGGCCTACGAGGCCGCCCGTCCCGGCAGCCCCGCCGTCCTGGAGTGGGACTCCGCCGAACTGACCGTCCGGCTGCGCTGCCTCAAACTGACCGGCCCGCTCGCCGGCGACCTTCCGCTCGGCGAGGGGCGGCCCACCCGCGCCGCCGTCACCACCGCGCTCAGCGCCCGCCGGAGCGAGGTCCGTGCCTTCCTCGGCGCCGACCGCACCGACGGCATCCCGTCCCTGGCCCTGGCCGAGATCGACCGCCGGGAGGACTTCAGCACGCCCGATCACGACCCCAAGTTCGCGCTCCGCCTGGGGTCCGCCGACGCCGGTGTGCTGACCCAGTTCATGGCGGTCCCCAAGAAGGTGAAGGGCTACAACAGCGAGAAGAACGCGGACTTCCGTGCCCTCAAGGCCTGGGACGACGGGCTCCGGCAGCTCGGAGTGCGCGTCCACCCCGAGCACAACCTGGGTGAGCAGCTGCCCGACGACCTGCAGTACGCAGCGGTGTGGATGGTCCGCAAGAACGCCCGCAGCCGCACCCGCTGGGCCGGCCACGAGCCGGTCGCCGTGCGGGTCGTCCCGACGCACCCGGGCACCGGGCTGGCCCGCGTGGAGGGCTGGGACCGGAAGGCGGACAACGGCGCGGGCAGGTGGATCCCGTACCCGGCGCTGCTCCTCCGGCTGACCGCCCTCTCCGAGGTGCCGTCCGCCGTGCCCGCGCCGCGCGACGGTGAGGAGCAGCCGGCCGAACGCCCGTCGTGGTGGCAGGACATGAAGCGGCAGCGCCAGGAGACGGAGGAGTGGCTTCAGAAGGTGGTGCGCTCGCTGCGCGGCACGCCGACCCTGCTGCTCGCCCACGCCCAGAACTGCCGCTCGCACTGGACCTGGCTGCAGGACGGCCAGACCGAACCGGACCGGATCCGCACCGGCCTGTCCGTCCGGCGGCTTGACCCGGATCTGCGCCTCGTCCGGGTCCGTACGGCCAGGGGCCGCGAGACCGCCCAGTGGTGGGGCGTGCACCCCGACGAGGTCAACGGCGTGAACGGCCTGCCGGCCGACCTGTGGACCGACCCGACCCTGGCCGAGGGCACCGCCCGGGTGTTCTGGTCGACCACGCCCAAGGCCCTGCAGTTCAGGCAGTCCGCGGTGGAGGCGGACAAGCTCGCCCCGCGTCCGCTCCAGGCCGGCCCGCGTAAGGGCGCACTGACCGTCGACACCGACAAGGCCGCGTGGAACCCGGGCCTGGTCGAACTCGCCGTCCTCGGCTGCCACCGGGCCGACGGCGACGACCCGGAGGCGCTGGCCATGGCCGTCCACCAACTGCGCCAGGCCCCGGACCACGCGGACGCCCTCAGCCTCCCGCTCCCCCTCCACCTCGCCGGTCTCGCCCAGGAGTACGTGCTGCCGACGCTCGCCGACCAGGACACGGCGTCCGAGCCCACGAGCGATCCGGCCGCCGACACCGACCCGGATGCCGCCGAGGCCGCGGGCCTCGCCCAGGCCCCGGAGCCGGACAGCGACCCCGAGCAGCTCTCGCTGTTCGCCGCGGACGGAGTTCTCGGCTAGACAGAAAGGTGAGGCCCCGCCGGTGGCGGGGCCTCATGTCGTTCGGGATCAATCCAGGAACGGAAGCGGTTGCAGCGTCCCCTGCCGCATCAATGCCCTGATGTGCTCGGCGGCCCGCTCGGGGGCCGTCCCGCCACGGACGACCGTACCGGCCTCCAGGTTGCGGCGTACCCCGGACTCCGTGAGGTTGGCGCTCCCCAAGAACAGAACCTGACGATCCGCAACCGCCAACTTGGCATGTTGACGGGCACTCCGATGATCGCGCCGGTCGACCGGCCAGTGCCAGAGCCGCAGTCCGCTCAGCGACCGGAAGGCGGCCGCCGGCTCCGGCCCGTCGAGCAGACCTCCCGCTCCTGCCCGGGTTTCGACCACGAGGTGCACCTCGACCCCGCGTGCCGTCGCGTCGGCGAGGGCCTGGAGCAACGGGCGGTACGGGCGGGCCGAGTAGGTCATGGCGAGCAGTTCCGTCCGCGCCTGCCGCACCACCTCGGTCAGGACCCTGGCGGTCGACCGCACCGGCACTCCCGGCGTGCTCGGGCCGCTCCAGACGGTCCTGACCTCAGCCTGGCCGCGCCGGTCGTTCCAGGCGGAGCTGAACCCGCGCAGATAGGCCGCTGCGACGGCGCCGGGTATGTCCTCGGCCCGGATCGTCCGGTACACCTCCCTGATCTCCCCGGAGGTGCGGGGAGACGGGAACTCGGCCGCCGCGTACTCCGGCCCCCGGCCCTGTTCTATGAGCGTGGCCAACGTCCCGGCCCGATGCGGACCGAGGGCCGCGACCGCCGAAGCGGCCGCGGCCTCGAAGCGCGGGCTGCTCACGAAAGCAACTCGGCGGGGGTGAGGACGACGTCCGGCTCGTCCCCGAGCGGCACCAGGAACCGGCGGTCCAGGAACCGGTTGCCGCGCTCGCAGGTGGTCTCCGAAACGAACAGGCAGATGTGGCAAGCCGCGCCGTGCAGGTAGTCGGCCGGCGCGTGCGGGAGGCGCTCGGCGCAGAGCGGGTCGGAGGAGCAGTGCGCGGCGTTGCGCAGTGCTGTCCTGACGATCCGTTCGAAGTGCGGGCCCTCGGCCAGCGAGACGAGTCCGCCGAGAGTGCCCTCGGAGTCGGGTACCGCCGTGTAGATCAGGATGCCGGCCCTCGGGTCGGTGTCGTCCCCGGCATAGATCCGCTCGGCGAGGCTCGCCGAATTGTAGCCGCACTCCAGAGCGATGGTGCGAATCAGCAGGTGGGACAGCGTGTGCAGGGCGAGATAGCGTTCCCCCGGCCAGCCCTGCATCGGATCGAACGGCCCGGTGAGCCGGTCGCTCCTGCGGTTGGTGCGGAACCGGGCGAAGGCCTCCCGGTGGGCGACCATCTGCGGCGACTTCTCCATCCGGCTCACCCAGTCGGCCATCAGACCGTCCTGCACGCGCAGGAAGATCCCCTCCCCACGGACCTCGCTGGCCGGCACCCAGCCGAGACCGGTCCGGGAGAGCCGCACCGGGGTGGCGATCTCGGAGGACGGGGACTCCGGGTCCGGTGCGTCGAGCCGGGTGAACCCGATGAGGGCCCGAGCCTCGCGCAGCCGATCCACCTGCCGGACGTTGGAGAACAACCCGTTCAGCGCGTCCGGGACCGGCACCTCTTCCAGGGCGAAGTCGTCGGTGGCGGTGGGAAGGCGTTCGGCGGAGAGGACGGCCCACTCAGGGCCGAGGAGGTCAGCGGGCCGCACGTCCGCCGCCGGTGCCTGACCGTTCTCGGCGGCCTTCCTGGCCTGGATCGCCGCGATCAGCACATCGGGGTTGTGGTCCTTCAGCCAGCCGAGGCCGGGAAGGGACGACACCGCGTCGTAGATCTCGCGCGAGGTGATGATCTGCAGCTCCGCCCAGCGCTCTTCGAGCAGTTCCGGGAGCGTGTCCTCCTCCCCCGGGGGAAGCGCGAGGGCGCTGAGCGTCATCGGAAACCACTGGTTGGACGCGCCCGCGACCATGAGGGTCGCCTCGCGGTCGCAGCCGTTGTACTCGAAGAAGGCCCCGAGGTGCGGGTGACGGCCACGGCAGGCGGGCAGGTTGCGGCGGCCCCGCTCGCCCATCGCGTCACGGATGTTGCGCTTGGCCCCGCAGCCCACGCACTCGATGGTCACGTTGGCGGCCTGGTTGCCGCCGTGGTCCTTCATGCGCAGCAGCGGGCGCGGTGCCGTCGGGCAAGCCCCACCGCCGTGCACGAACGGCGTGTACGGGAACTCGTCGAGGTGCCCGGCAGTGCACACCAGGGTGAAACGGGCGGCAACGGCGAGCGGCTTCCGGCGCCCCGGCGTGCAGTCGTGGACGAACTTCGCCTCGTGCGGGGTCCTCGGGTTGCTGTTGACGAACGTGAAGGCCTCCGAGTCGACCGGCGCGAGCAGGTTGCAGGCCGTGCACCGCAACCACTGCGGGAACGGGGTGATGGGAACGCCGATTCCCTGGCTGGCCCAGTCCTTGGCCGAGTCGGCACCCTCGGCCCACGGCGCAGCCCGCAGCTCCGTGACCTGCTCGCGCCCGTAGAGCTGGAGGGAGCGGTTGACGGCCGTGCGAAGCCGCGGCTCGTCGATGACGTAGTCGGTCAGACCGGCGTAGCTCCACGGTTCCAGCCCCTGGACCAGCACCGAGAAGTTGGGCAGGTCGATGAGGGCGCCCACCCCGGCCGTGAACATGAGGTGGCTGGGGCGTACCGCCCCGACCCGGCGGAAGTAGCCGTTGCTCATCGCTGTCCCTTCCTCGTCGCCGCAGGGGCGGTGTCTCCGTACTCGTCCGCGTCGACCGTGGCGTCCGCACCGTCGTCACCGGGCCCGAAGGCCCACTTCGGCCCGCCGTTGGTGGACAGTTCCATCAGCTTCCCGCCGCCGGGCAGCAGCAGGTTGATCTCGTTCTCGGTCTCGCGCATCGACATCGGGACGGTGAGGACGTCCCAGCGGGCGCCGTCCGCGCGGCGCAGCAGCGGGGCCACCAGGGTGCCCTTCTTCTTCTCCTTGCGGTAGCCGAGCACCGCGCTGCCCTCACGCTTGTCGGCCCAGGCGTCCTTGAGCGCGGTGATGCGCTCGGCGAGGTAGCCCCGGGCACGCGGCCCGCCGACCGTCTCCGCCCGGTCCAGCAGGCGCCGCTCCACCTCCGCCGCGATCTCGCCGTCGAGGTCCACCGTGTGGGCGTCGGTGTTGCGCGAGTGCTCGTAGGCAGCCTGGCGCAGCGCGGCGATGTACGTGGGTGCGGTGCCGCGGTCGAGCGCCCGGCGGGTGAACGGGGTGACCGACAGGGCCTCCACCTGACGGTAGAAGGTGGCGTGGTAGTGGTCGAAATCCTCGAAGTGGGCCAGGTCCCTTGGCCGTGACCAGTTGTAGAGGGTCACCACGAGCCCTGGGCGTGCCGGGTCACGGCCGACGCGGGAGGAGGCCTGGATGTACTCGGCGGTGTTCTTGGGCTGTCCGACCACCAGCATCAGCCCGAACCGGGAGACGTCAACACCGACCTGGAGCATCGAGGTGGCGAGCACGACGTCGACCGCCTGCTTGGCCGGGTGGGTGGGTAGTGCCCGGGGTTCCCGCTTCTCCTTCTTCGCGGCCGCGTACTCGGCCATCAGCGCCTTGCGGCGCTCCGAGGTGTCCCGTTCCGGGTCGAAGCCGCCCTCGAGGCGCTTGAGGGTCGTGCTGATCTCGGAGGAGGAGATCCGGGAGGTGAGCTCCTGGATGGTCAGCATGCCGGTCCGACCGGCGATGCGGTTCGCGATCTGCTCGTGTCCCTTGCGGCTGCCGTTGGAGCGCACCCGGGTGGTGATGTCGTCGTCGAGGTAGCGGCGCATGCCGGCCAGTTCGCGGGTGGCGTTGAAGTACCCAACCAGCGTCATGTACGGGTCGCCCTGGTCTCCGTAGTCGTCGAAGACCTGCTGCGCCCCGAGCAGCAGGATCTCCGCGACCCGGATCTCGGCGGCCTTGAGCCTGGTGCCGTGGGCGCAGACGCCGAGGTAGCGACGGCCCGGATCGGCGCGGCTCACGTCGACCTGCCGGGAGAAGAAGGTGTCTCCGACATCCAGCACCTGCGGCGGGAATACCGCGATCCGGCGGCCGAAGACGCCCTGCACCTGGTCGGCGGCCCGCTTAGTCGTCGCGGTGGACGCGACGATCTTCGGCCCGACCTCGCCCCGGACGCCCTTCTCGTCGGTGAAGGCCCAGCTGCACAACTGGTCGACGGCCGATTCGAAGAGGCCCACCGTGGTACCGAGCGCGCCCGAGATGAGGTGCAGCTCGTCCTGGATGATCAGGTCCGGCGGACGCAAGCGCGTGACCGCCCTGGCGGGCTGCTCACCCCGGTGGCGGGGCCGGCAGCTGGTCTGCTCGTCGAGGTCGTCGTGACGGTATCCGTGGACCGGGCAGAGCTCGGTGACCCGCCCGAACAGCAGGCCGGCGTAGCCGTTCCACGGCAGCTGGGCGAACTTGTCGACGGTCGCGATGAGCATGGCGGGCGCCAGCCGGTAGATCTCCTCGTCCACCGTGAGGACGGGAATGCCCTCGCCCTTGGCTCCCTTCCGGGAGAACGGGCAGTGGTCCTCGCCCTCCCCTCGCGGGCAGTACAGCAGTACGCGCCGCCGACGCTCGTCGTACTCCATGTTCCGGTGGGCCGTCAGGCCCGAGCCGCACCATGGGCAGCTGAGTACCTGGATCACCCGCGCGTACTTGTCGTCGGCGCTCTCCTTCGCCCCGGCGATCTGCTCCCGAGCCTCGGTGAACCAGTTCGGAGACACGGAGGTCCCCACCCACAGGCCGATCCGGAACGGAGTCTCGCCCCAGCGGCGATCGCCGCCCGCGTAGGCCTCCCGGCGCAGCACCTCGGCGGCGGCGACCAGAGCCGCGGCCCGCTGGAACTGCTGGGCCGTCAGCAGCCGCAGGGTGTAGCGCATCAACACGCCGACCCCGGCCTCGCCACTGCGCGCGTCGGCACCGCTGCCGACCACGCCCTGGAGCCGGCGCAGCGCGAAGGTGTAGGCCGCGAGGCCCAGGTACGCCTCGGTCTTGCCACCACCGGTCGGGAAGAACAGCAGGTCGACGACGGCGTTGGCGTCGGCGCCGCGGTCCGGGTGGTCGGGGCGGGAGAGCGAGGCGAGGTTGAGCAGGACGAAGGCCAGCTGGAAGGGACGCCAGCTCGCACCCTCCTTGCCCTTCGCGTGCACCTTGTCGTACGCCGGCCGATACGAGGCCTGGTCGTCCTCGTGTCCGGCGCGGGCGGCAGCGATGGCGGTGTTCCGGCGCTGGAGCGCCATCGCCTGGTTGGCGAAGCGGAAGGCCTCCAGCGCGATGTCGTCCGTGTCGAGCGCGTCGATGCCGAGCGTGATCCGGTGACAGATCCCCTCGGCCTGCTTCACTGCGAACTCCGCCGTTGCACGCAGGTCCTCGGGCAGCGACGGAACGCGCTCGCGCTGCTCCTGGAGCCAGGTGTCATAGCCGTCCGCGAGCGGGGCGAGCGCTGCCCGGAGTTCCTTGCGCCGGGCGGGCACCGCGAGTTCGGCGAGCTCGTCCATGCCGAGCTCCAGGCCGGTGAGCAGCGGCTGCTCCTCGATCCTGGGGGCCGTGGTAGCGGCGACGTCGTACGCGGGCAGCCAGGTGGTGGTCAACCGGTGGGCGCGGCGCTCGCCCGCCCGGACCTCGGCGTGGACCGCGACGTTGCGACCCACCGCGTGGCGCAGGCTGTCGCGGTAGAGCAGCCGGAGCCGGTTCTCCTCGTCGTCCTCGTTCGCGCCGGCCGCGCCCGGGGCGAGTGGGTCGTCGACAGGGAGGAAGACCGCTGCCTCGGCGTCGGCGAAGGCGGTGACGTCGAGCTCGGTCTGGAACAGCCAGTTGGCGTCCTTCCGGTCGACGGAATCCTCCAGCTGGTTGACGAGGGCCACCTCGACCACCCGCAGGTCCTCGCCGCCCACCCCGCCGGTCCGCTGCCGCACCTTGACGTCCAGGCGCACGCACGGCCCGTCCGCCGAGTCGCCCTCCAGGACGGCGCGGCGGTCGCCGATTCCGGTCACGTCGATGTCCTCGGGCTTCTCCACCGGTTCACGCGCCCACACCCGGCGGGTCCGTTCGTCGTCGGTGAGGGCCTCGGCGAGTGAGTAGCGCCCCCACTTCGCCGTGACCGTGAGCGTTCCGATCGAGGCCGGTACGGTGAACGACAGCCCCATGGACGAGGCCCAGATCCGCCCGGCGGCCTGCGGGGTCAGGAGTTCGGTCGGCTCGGTGTCGCTGCGGTCCCCGTCGCTTCCAGATTCGACGTCGGCGAGCTGTGCGGCGTTCCGTGCTGTCCGGGCCGAGCTCTCGTCGGTAGGGCGGGGGCCGAGCATCCCGACGAGGTAGCGGTCGCGCGGGCCGGCCGAGCGGTGCGGCAGCTCCTCCGTCTTGCCGTCCCAAGGGCCGAGCAGGTCACGCCTGATGTACGTTTCGAGGGCCTCCCGAGCGTCGTACGAGTCGCCGGAGAGGAAGGTCTGCGGCACTTCGTCCAGAGGATGCGGGACGGGTACCGGAGAGGACTGGGCGGACATAAAGTGAACTGCCCTTCGGGAGAATGACCGAGTACGGCGAGCCTACTGCGCGGCGCCGACACGCTTCCTCCCAGAACGATACCTTCACCGATTGACTTAGTTCACAGGATTTAGACCGTCGCCTACGTGTGCGCCGCATCCGCGACAGGGGCAGTGGTCGGCGACGCTCTGTCGCAACTGCCGCCGGGCGTCGATCTGCCGCTTCCGCGCAGCACCGCCGGTCTGGCCCGCACCGTGTCCGACTGCCGGCCGGACCTGGTGGTCTGCAACGGGTCCCCGTGGAAGCTGCCGGCCGAGGTCCTGCGCGTTCCGCGCCTCGGTGTGCTGAACGTCCACCCCTCCCTGCTGCCGCGCCATCGCGGTCCGATGCCGATCCACTGGGCGGTCCGGCCCGGCGATCCCGAGACCGGTGTGACGGTCCACTGGATGGACGAGTCCTTCGACACCGGACGGATCCTCGTCCAGCGCGGAGGGGTCGAGCTTCCGGACGACTTGGACGGCGACAGCATGTTCGCGGAGATTCAGGCACTTTCCCGCGAACTGCTATCGGAAGCCCTGGAGTTGGCGGTGACTGGTCACGCAGGCGCCGAGCAGGGGCGGGAAGGGGCGGGCTAGGAGGGCACGATGGGACCGCAGAGCGCGGTCATCGACTGGTCGGCAAGCCGCCGCGACATCCACGACCTCGTCCGCACCTTCCGCTTCGAGCTGTTCCCCGTCCCCGGCCCCCTCACCGTTGTCGACGGCCGCCGGGTGGCCGCCCGAGACGCTCCCGGTCGTTGATCGCCATGCCCGGAGGGAGTCCAGCCGCCTGGTAGACCTCGGTCAGATCCCGGCCGATGACCGCGATGTCCCCGTTGTCGAGTTCCCAGACATCGGGACAGCCGTCCCGACCGTCCGTGGTGCCCAGTTCGGCCGGCGACTTGCCCAGGCGCCGGGTCAGTGCGGCGTCCGGATCCGCGTCCCAGGGCTGGTTCATCGCGCCTCCAGAGTGTTGCATGAACGGGCGGCTACACACCGTACAGACGCTGCCGATCGGACGCCAAGAAAGCCCCGATCCTGCGGTTGTCACACCACCCCCCTACGCTGGCGGCCAGTGCCGGACACGTTCGTCCTTGCACGACCGGGCGAAGGGGAGACATGCGCGCGCAGGAGATCACGTTCCTCAAACTGGTACAGGGCGACAAGCAGTTCCAGGTGCCGCTCTACCAGCGGACGTACAGCTGGGAGCGCGCGCAGCTGCAGCGGCTCTGGGACGACGTGTCCGAGCTGGTGGAGCAGCGCGTGGACGGCGGCGTGCCGGCTGCGCATTTCCTCGGCTCCGTCGTCCTGGCGCCCGGCCACATCCAGGCCGGCGGGGTCCAGCGCTGGCTGGTGGTCGACGGCCAACAGCGGCTCACCACCCTGATGCTGGCGTTCACCGCACTACGCGACCATTACAAGGCCGCCGGCGCCGAGAAGGCCGCCGACCGGGTGCACCGGCAGATCCTGGTGAACGAGTTCCACGAGGACCTCGACCACTACCGCCTGCTGCCCACCCAGGCCGACCGGGACGCGTACACCGCGTGTGTGGAGTCCTCACCGAAGGCCGGCGGCGCGGGCAACGTCGGCACTGCGTACCGCTTCTTCCTCGGCGCCCTCGCCGAGGGTGCCGAGGAGAACGGCGCCGAGTGGACCGCCGCCGTCGAGGTCGCCTTCAAGGAGCTGCTCTCGATCGTCGAGATCACCGCCCAGGACGGCGACAACGTCTACCGGATCTTCGAGTCCATCAACAACACCGGCGTGGGCCTCAGCCAGAGCGACCTGCTGCGCAACTACGTCTTCAGCCTGCTGCCGAAGCGCGGTGAGCGGGTCTACCGCGAGCTGTGGCTGCCGATGCAGGAGAAGCTCGGCCCGAAGAACCTCGAACTCCTGGTCTGGCTCGACCTGGTGGTGCGCGGACACAACAAGGCCAAGCAGAGCGACATCTACCGCGAGCAACAGAAGCGGCTCGACGTTTTCAAGAACGACGAGGAGGCGCTGCACCGGGAGATCCAGCTACTCTCCGAACGCGGCGAGCGACTGCTCCGCATCCTGGCGCCGGAGCGGGAGGAATCCGGCGCGCTGCGCGTCGCCTTGGAGCACCTGCGGGCGTGGGGCGGCCAGACGCACTACCCGCTCGCGCTCCACCTCCTCGGCCTCGTCCACGCCGGCCGGGCCACGGCGGACGAGGCCGCAGAGGCGCTGGGCTACGTCGAGTCGTACCTGATCCGCCGGATGATCTGCCAGGTCCCGACGAACAACCTCAACCGGATCTTCATGGACGCCCCCCGGGAACTGGAGGCCGACCGCTCGGTGGCGGAGGCGGTACGCCGGCTGCTCTCCGGCCGCCGCCGCAAGTGGCCGTCCGACGAGGACCTGCGCGAGGCGATCCGCAGCAAGCCGTTCTACTGGAACGGGCGCTCCACCCAGCGTTTCCAGGTGCTGCGGCGGTTGGAGGAGAGCCACGCGGCGAGCGAGCCGGTGGACTTCGAGAAAGCGCCGCTGTCCGTGGAGCACGTACTGCCGCAGCGCCCGGCTCAGGCCTGGTTCGACCTGCTCGCGGAGGAGACGGAGGACGGCCAGAGCCCGAAGGAGCTGCACGACCTGCTGGTGCACACCCTCGGCAACCTGACGCTGTCGGGCGACAACTCCAAGCTCTCCAATCACCCGTTCCAACGGAAGCAGCAGATCCTGGACGCGAGTGCACTGCGGATGAACCAGGAGATCGCGGCCGAGGAACGCTGGGGCAGGGCGGAGATCCTGGCCCGGGCCGACCGGCTCGCCGAGCGCGCGATCGGGCTGTGGCCGGCTCCCATCGGGTCGGTGAAGACCGTCGGGGACGAGTGGCCGGGCTGGGCGGAGCTGCGGGCGGCGCTGGTCGCGATGCCCAGCGGCACCTGGACCTCGTACGGCGATGTCGGGGAGCTGATCGGTCTCCATGCGATCGGGGTGGGCAACCACCTGGCCACCAAGCCGGGTGTCATCGGCGCGTACCGGGTTCTCAATTCGGACGGCCGGGTCTCCCCCGGCTTCCGCTGGCTCGACGGCCGCACGGAGACTCCGCAGGAGCTCCTGGAACAGGAGGGCGCCCCCTTCGACGAGGCCGGCCGCGCCCACCGGTCGTGCCGGCTGACCGCCCCTGAACTGGCCGCCCTGCTCGGCCGCGACATCTCACCGAACAGTCTGCACGACCCGCTGCCCGACACCGAGAACGCAGCGGCGGCCGAGCGCTTCCGTACTCAACTGTCCGGGAACCAGAGCGAAGCAGCGAACACGGGAGTGCTGGCCGCGCTGCACTTCTGGGAAGGGCAGGGAGGTCACTTCGACTACGGCCGGGCCGACGAGACCAGCTGCTTCCCTATGCTCGACACCGGGACTCCCTCCCAACCGCACCTGCTGTGGCCGCTCGCGCTCTACCCCGTGACGGGGACGGCGGAGGTAGCCTTCCAGTGGCTGAAGGACCGGAGCCCGTTCGACGACACCGAGATGCGGCGGGAGCTGCTGCGGCGGTTGAACGAGATCGACGGGGTCGAGCTGGCGGAGGCGAAGTTGGACCTCCGCCCGTCCTTCCCGCTCCAGGTGTTCGCCGACCATCCGGAGGAGATCTCCGCGGTGCTGGAGTGGTTCGTCCACACCGCGGCGCTGGAGCTCGCGCAGCGGGCCTGAGCGGAATTGCCCTGACGCCGAGCCGAGTTGGGGAATTCGGCTCGGCCGCGCGCGGCGCGGTCGGCCGGGTATGCGCCGGGTCGGATCCTGGTCCTGACGTTCGGGGTCGGTGCGGTCGTCGTCCGGCTTGGGCATCCGGAGGGCCGTGATGACGCCGAGGATGACGGTGGCGAACGCGAGCGCGACGAGGACGGCGAAGGCGGCGCCGATCAGGAAGGTAGCAGTACCGGGTCTCATCCTCGCTCGATCCCCTCAATGTCCCGGAGCAGGTGGAGGAGGTTGAGCAACGTGCTCACGGGCGTGTTGCCGAAATCGACGAGGATCCGGCCGTCGAGGGTCGTTTCGCCGGGAGCGGCGGAAGCCCAGAGGAGCCCGTACGCGAGGCCTCGGCGGTGCAACTCGCCGAGGAGTTAGACGATTTCGTACGCGGTGTAGTCGTGCATCCCGGGGCCGGTCTGCGCGATGGGCGCGCGGCGGGGGCTCACGCGAGGGAGTCCAGCTCGAACCAAACGCTCTTGCCGCGCTTCTGCGGGTCGACGCCCCAGCGGTGGGTGAGCCCCTCGATGAGCTGGAGGCCGCGGCCGGACTCGGCGAAGCCGGTGGGGGCTCGCGGCGCGGGGAGGGCGTCGCTCTCGTCCGCGACGCAGGCGCGGAGGGTGCGGGTGAGGGAGAAGTAGACGACGGGGGCGGGGGTCTCGCCGTGGCGCCAGGCGTTGACGATCAGCTCGGCGAGGGCGAGTTCGGCGTTGAAGATGACCTCGGGGTCCCAGCCGGCGCGGATCAGGACGTCCCGCAGGGCCTGCCCGGAGGGGGCGAGGGCGCGTTACGGGTGCACACGGAAGCCTCCATGAAGCAGTGATAGGAAGAGGCTGCTCTGCGGTGCGCGGGCAGTAGGCGCCTACTGCCCGGAAAGACAGGCGTTACTGACGATCCGTCGGATCGATATGAGAGCGACCAGGGCGCATAGGGCTCGAAATTTTAGGCGTCGAGCGGGAAGTTCCCTCTACCGTGGGCGGGGCACGTCCGCGTCCCAGATGGACCCGCGTCCCACCAGCGCGGCAGACCGACCCCATCACCAGCAGAGAGGACGTCATGGCCGTTCGAGCCAACCCGACCCTGCGCCGACGTCGACTGGGATCCCAGTTGCGGAGACTGCGGGAGCAGGCCGGCCTCGGAGGCAGCCAGCTCGCCCAGAGACTCGAGATCAGCCCTGGCCAGATGACGCAGATGGAGACCGCCAAGATCGGCGTCAGCCCTGAGCGCATCCGGATGGTCGCCTCGGCCTGTAGCTGTGTCAACCAGCCACTGATCGACGCGCTCTCCGAGATGGCGTCGGATAGACGGAAGGGCTGGTGGGAGGAGTTTCGCGGGACGCTGACAACAGACTTCCCTGAGGTGGCGGAGCTCGAAGGTCACGCAGCGCGGCTGGCCCTCTGCACGACCACCTACATGCCAGGTCTGCTCCAAACCAACGCCTACGCGTCTGCCGTGTTCGCTCGGGTCTTTCCGCCTCTGTCCGTAGATGACATCAAAGTCAGGACTGCCTTTCGCATCAGAAGGCAGGCAATCGTCCGCTGCGGCAGCACCCCCATGCAAGCCTTCATCCACGAGGCTGCGTTAAGGATGCAGTTCGGGGGCCCCAAGGTGCTTGGGGATCAACTCGAAGCTCTCCTCGAAGACTCCGAGCGATCAGGCATCTCCGTACGAGCTGTCCCGTTCGCTGTTGATACGTTTCCGGGCGCCGGCGAAAACCTGACCTTCGCCGAGGGAGCCGTCCCCGAGCTGGACACTATCCAGATGGATGTGTCCCAGGGTGCGCTGTTCTTCGATCCCCCGGCAGACCTTGCCAAGCATCGAGCCATCTTCTCGCGCCTGGACTCGACTGCGCTCTCCGAAGAAGAATCGCGAGACTTCATCCGATCCATCATGAAAGAAGTGAAAGCCAGCTATGTCTGAGACGGATTGGCAGAAGTCCAGCTTCAGAGCCGCGAACAACGAGTGCGTCGAAGTCCGCTCTGTCAACGGGCTGGTTGAACTGCGCGAGTCCGACTGCGGCGAGGTCGTAGTCCGCACCATGCCGGCCAAGTCCGCCAAGTTCCTCCAAGCCGCCAAGGCTGGCGAGTTCGACCACCACGTCAGCTGACTCTGGGGGGGGGGGGGGCGGGGGGGGGCGGGGGGCCCCCCCCCCCCCCGCCGGGGGGGGGGGGGGGTAGGAACAACCCCCCCCCC
>NZ_JBHWIR010000029.1:27340-53719 GCF_042731835.1 Kitasatospora sp. NPDC059817
CCCGCGCCATCGGGGCCGTTTTCCCACAACCCGTCAACAAAACCCGGGGGGCCGTCGGCCCCGGGCGCCGAGGCCCCCCCGCATCGCCCTAGAAAAGGGCACCCTCCGGCGGGAAGAGCCCGTCATCGCCGAAGCCGGCCGAGCTAGAGACGTTCAGACGCTCAGCCTTCCTGCGCCGCGCCTCCGCAGAGGGCGACGGAAGATCGGGCCGCAGGTTCGGCTTCTTGTGCAGCCCAAGGAACACCTCGTCGGTGTACGCCTGGTGGTTGAGGCGCCGAAGCCGGTCGATGATCTCCGTCCGAGCAAGTAGCCCGATGGTGTACCGAGTCCCCTGGTCGGTCTCGTGGAATCCATGATCCAGCGGAAACGTCTCGTGCGTCGGATCCGCCGGCCGGGTAGCCCCCGTGGGATCGAGCAGGTCGTACCACCCGTAGGCGGCGATGGTCGCCCGGTCAATCTCCTCGTGGATGGCCCGGAGTTCGACGATGTCGCTGTCTTCGCAGGAAGGGTCATGCACAAGGTTGTAGGTGGATGTTAGCCCGGCATTACGTCGCAACATCAACTCGCGACGAAAGCTATCAAGCCTTGCACCAATTGCCCGGAGGCCATCGGTGAGCGGCGGCCGGACAAGGGTCTCGAAAACGTCCGTAGGGGTGTAACGAAGGTCGCCCTTCATGGTCGAGGCACGATCAATGGCCCACCAATAATGAATGGCACTGCTCATCATTGCAAGTATGGCAGAATCGTCAGAGGCGAACACTCCAAGCAGGTGAGAGAACACCTGGCCAGTCGGCACCATGACTGGCATGACCGCCTTACTCACTAGCGCGATAACAACGCATCGGTCGAGCCCTTGAATTGCCTTCACCATCTCGCGTCGAGGGCGCCAATACTGCCACCATCGATCCATGAGACCTGGATACGAGCCCGGATCTTTCGCCTCACACTCAGGCCTGACATCCGACAGCAACTTGGCATAAGCCTTCGGGTAAGCACGAGCCTTCTCCTCAGGCCAGTCATGGAAGTTAATTACCCATCTGCTGGCATCATGACCCGAACTCGAATTTAGATCCTGGCCATTCAATAGAGGAGCCAGACATTCCGAGTATCTCTCATCCTCCTTGATCCAGCTGCGAGCGACTTCCTCCGGCAGACTGAACCCGTCAACAATGAGCACATACGACCCGATGAAGGACAGCCCACTGGCGCCCTGAAGTGGCTCCACCCAGTACGGTTCACGCGTCTTCGGACTGAGCGACGTCGAAATGCCGAACGACACCAGGTCCTTTCCTAGAACCCGCGCCGCATCTCGACCAGACGGTGTCCTGCTCGTCCAGACCACACAATACTCCAGCACGGCCGATCGCGAAGGCCACGGAGCACTCTTGATGGCGCGCCGAATCTCGACACCATCAGACTCCAACCGATCGAGCCCGACCTCGCGGGTGTCACCTTGAGCCAGCGAATTCGTTGCAATCAATCCGGTTTGGCCAACGCCATTAAGCAGCTCGTGCGCCCTCAACTCAAAATATGCCACGAGATCCGCGTGCCCACGCCTTCCTGAAGCGACATAGTCGATCAGGTACTCGCGGTAGGCTTCCCCCAACGCGCCCGTGAGCTTTTTTCCACCCAAGAACGGCGGATTCCCGACAATCGCGTCGAACCCACCCCGTTCCTGGAAGACCTCTGGGAATTCCAATGGCCAGTGCACAGGTTGCCGTTCAATCCCGTCGGCTGGGAGCTCGCTCGCAAGCCAGGCTGTAGCCAGGCGACGGGAATTCGACACCTCCGGCGTCTCCTCGTCCACCTCGCCGTGCCCGAGCGATTTCGCAGCGCGTGCCGCCAGTGGGAACAGATCCCTGACCCGATCACCGCCATTCGGCTCGTACCACTCCACGCGACCTGACGCGCATGTGGCCAGCGCAGCGCCAGCAACTAGGTCCCCGACGAGCTGGAGCCGAGCAGTGTGCTGGCGAACGTCCTCCAGGAGTTTGCGCTTCTCCGCCAGTGCTGGAAGATCTTCACCCCTTATTTCAGTGATGGCGTGGCGCTCCCGCACCGCCTCTTCGATCTGCCGCTCGGTATCGACGTCCGCGCCGAGAAGGTCTCCCTTCTCTACGACCAGGTGCACGGCCTTCAGCTGGTCAAGGCTGGTGATGCCGAGCAGTGAGTCACCTGCCAGCAGGCGGTCGTCAAGGAAGGTGAAAGGCCGGGTGGGATCCATGGAGACCAGCCACAGCGACAGCTTGGCCATCTCGACCGCCGCCGGGTTGATGTCAACGCCATACAGGCAGTGCTCGATGATCTCCCGGCGCGCTTCCACCACAACCGGGTCCGACTCTGCGTCGACCGCAGTCGCCACGTCGATCACACGGCCAGCCCGGAAGTCGACTGCCTCCTGCCTCTTCTCCCGGACCCAGGCGTCGATGAGGTTTTCCGCCAGATAACGGCAGGCAGCAACCAGGAACGCGCCGGAACCCATGGCAATGTCGGCGACCTTGAGCTTCAGGATCTCATCGGCCGACCTGTGCACCCAGTCCTCAGCCCGCGCCGTCTGAAGCGGCCCGACCTCGTACACCAGCGGCTCCAGCGCGTGTCGGACGACCTCCTCCGCCAGCTGCCTCGGGGTGTAGTGCGTCCCCGTGTTCTTCCGCAGCGAGGACTGCGTCACGTACAGCGCGCCTGCCGGCATCACCACCGGCAGATCCCGCAGGTCACGCCGGATGATGCCGAAGAACGGCAGCAGGCGCTCCACCAACTGGCCGTCACGGCAGGCCGCGTAGAGCAGGCGCTTCGCTTCCGTCTCGGCGTCCCCGGTCAGCGGCGCGAGCAGCTTCTCGACCTTCGCAGGGTTGCCGATCCCTGGCTTGGGTTCCTTGTACGCCTCGCAGATCTTCTTCGCGAGCGCCTTCACATCCCGGCTGGACGCCGCCATCAGCTCCAGGTCGCGGAGCGGGACCTCATGCTCCAGCCCCTCCGGCCCGATCAGCCCAACCACCGTGTCCACGGCCCGCTGCCCGTCGTACGAGAGCAAGCCCTCGTACACGTACCCGATCTGCTCAACGTCCAGCGCCCGGAAGGTGAGCCGACGCCGTTCCTTCTTCTTCCCCTTGCCGATCACGACGTACTGCACGGCCTGCAGCATGTGCAGCACAGTCCGGTCATCGATCGCCAGCAGCGGCGAACTCTGTTCCAGCCACGGGTACTTCGCCGGATCGAAGATCGAACCGCCGTACGCCGGCATCTTCAGCTCGGGATGCTTCACACCCCCGTACACCGCGTGGAACAGCGCGATGAGCCGGTGCCAAGCCGCCGTCGTATGCTCCAGCGAGGCTTCGCCCTCGGCCAGGGCCCGCGCCTCCAGGTCCGCACACAGCCGCCCCGCCGAGTACGACTCCGCGTACACCTGATCCGAGGACGGCAGCATCCCCCGCTCCTCCGCGAAGAGCAGGAACACCACCCGCATCATCACGGCGACCGCCGCCCGGTACACCTCCTGCGCACTGACCTCGTCCGCGTGCAGCCCCGCCGCCCCGCGCTCCATCGCCCGTGCGTCGGCCCGCCCGATCGCATCGACCAGCAACTCAACGGCCTGGCGGACCTGGAGACCAAGCGCGTCCGTGACTTCCTCGCCCGCCTCCAGGCTCTTCCTCAGCAGCCCCTCAAGCGTCTCTTCGGCCTCGTACTCGAAGAAGCGCCCCCGCCGCAGTATCGAGACCAATGCCCGCACGACGTTCCGCTCGACGGCCTCGTTCCAGCCCACCGCGTCGAAGAGCGCCGTCGTCGTGACCCCACCCACCGGCGCCCACACCAGGCACCACCAGCGTCCGTCCGTCACCAGCCCGAGCGGAATCCCATGCTCCCGACAGAGCCGCGCGAGCCGGTCAGCCGGCGTGGCCGACCACTCCCCTCCCCACGCCGCCCGCGCCGTCGGCACGGTCCCGCTCGGCACGACCATCCCGATCAGCGGCACCCGCTTCGCCGCAGCCGCCACATCCGGCTCAGCCGCCAGCTCGCCACCGCCCGGCTCGACAAGGGCGAAATCTGCCCGCAGCCGAGCCCCATGCTCCGGCACGTCCACCGTGAACCGGTCGAGAACCAGGTCATCGTCCTCGCCCTGCCGGAGGACCAGAGCGTCCCCCCACTCCAGCAGGTCCCGCAGCACATAAGCGACCCACTCGTCCCGCCCGGCCACCGCATCGACCTGCCAGTCCGCGTGGTGGGCGCGCAGCCGATCGCGCTGCTTGCGATCAACGGAATCCAGCTGCGGCCAGGCACTCAGCAGCGCCGGCATGGTGAGGAACGGCCCGGAGACCTCGGTCAGTTCGAGCCACTCCTGGTGCTGGGCACGGCCGTCGAGGGCCTTGGCCTTGGCGGCGGCAAGTCCACGGGAGGCGGCGGGGCGGGGGCTCATCGGGCGGCTTCCTTCTGCGGGATGACGAAGACGACGGCGACGGGGAACAGGTGCGAGCGAGGCTCGCGGTAGCGCTTCTCGATGGCCTCGAGTTCACGCTCACGCTCGACGGCGAGCCCGTCCAGTCGGGCCTGCCACCGCTCACGGTCCTCGCGGTACTGACGCTGCTCGACGGACGTCAGCTCGCGCTCGCCGAAGAACGCCAGCTGCTCGCCGATCCCGTCGCCCTCCTCCTTGAGTTTGGTACGCAGCGTCGTCTCGAAGCGGTCGAGCGTCGCCTGGATGCGCCGCTCCTCCTCCCCGCGCCGGTCGAGCAGGGCCCTCTCCAGCGAGGCCCGTCGCTCCCGGGAACGCGCCGTCAGCGAGTCGCTCAGTGGCTGGGCGAGCCGCGGCCAGGCCTCGGCCAGCCCCTTCTTCAGGTGCGGCGCGGCCTCGATGCCCGTGGTGAGCGCGTGCGAGAGCGTCGTCCCGAGGCCGCGCACGGACTCCCACCGCCGGAAGCGCCCGGTGTCGCCGAACCACCCGCCCGCGTACAGCACTTCCTCGTGCAACCTGGTCCCGTCGACGCCCACCAACACGTAGCGGGCGTAAGCGCCCACCAGCGTGGTCTCCACGGTCGGGTCGTCGGTGACCACGGCGGCCACCCGGTGCAGCCCGACACTGTCGGCGTTCCACACGGCGGCGGTGAGCAGCCGGGTCGACAGCGCGACCAGCGGATGCTTCAGGTGTGCCAGGACGACCTCGTCCCGTGCCTGCCCGGCGATCTTCGCGTCGAAGGTGACCGGCCGCAGCTCCTCGGGCCGCAGTTTGTGCGCGAGCCCCCGGGTGGCCCGCACCCAGGTGCCGGAGAGCGGCGGGACCTCGAAGAGGCCACCGTCGAAGTCCTCGTGGTGGTGGGGCAACAGGGTCTGCTGGTGATCCAGGGTGAGGGCGGTGTCGACGACGCGGCGGATGTTCTCGGGGGTGAGCCCGAGGGTGTCGACGGTCTCCTCGTACTGGTCCGCCAGCCGCTTCGCCTGCGCCGTGACGTTCTGCTCGTGCGCGACCGTCCCGCCCGTCGTGCGGCCCTTGATCTGCCGGGGCTTGGCGTGCTCGATGTCGACCGGGGTGTGGTCGCCCGTCATTCGGCGCTGCACGGCGTCGGCGATCACCGCATTGACCGAGCCGAGGTCCGCTTCCATCCGCGCGACCTTCACCGCGACCCGGGAGAGGAACTCCAGGTCGGCCTCGTACGACCCCACTGCGGCAGTACGCCAGCCGGAGCCGACGAAGTGGCGGATCTCCGGGTCCCTGCGCTGCCCCCAGCGGTCGATCCGGCCGATGCGCTGTTCGAGCTTGTTGGGGTTGAAGGGGATGTCGTAGTTGACCAGTCGGAAGCAGTAGTTCTGGAGGTCGATGCCCTCGCTGGCGGCGTCGGTGGCGATGAGGATCCGGACGCGCCCCTCCGCCGTGTCCGGCGCGGCCTGGAAGCCGAGCCGGATCTGTTCCCGTTCCTCGGTGTTGAGGCCGCCGTGCAGCTGGACGACGCGGCCGCCGTCGGTCATCTCCTCCTGCCGGAGGAGCTCGACCAGCCACTTCTGGGTGTCGCGGTACTCGGTGAAGACCACCACCCGCTCGTTCTGCCAGCGCTTGCCGTCCGGGCGGCAGACCGCCTTGAGGTAGGTGAGCAGCTCGGCGGCCTTGGAGTCGGCGGCGGCCTCGTGGGTGAGCGCCCAGCGTTCCATCTCGCGCAGCAGGCGCAGTTCCTCGCCGTCCTCCTCCGGGGTGAGCCGGGTGGAGCGGGTGAGCGCGTCGTCCTCGGCCTCGGCGAGGGCGAAGTCGTCGAGTTCGGCGGCGAAGTCGTCGAACTCGTCCAGCCAGTCCGGCACGTCCTCGGCGGCGGCACGCGGCCGGCCGGCCGTGTCGTCGAGGTGCCCGAGGTAGGTCCGAACGGTGTGCAGGAAGGCCGCCGGGGAGGAGAAGAGCCGTTTCTTCAGCAGCAGGGTGACCAGGTCGGCGGCCCGGCGCCCGCCCTTGGCCTGCTGGGCGATGCGCTTGCGGCGCAGGTCCGCGAAGCTGCTGACCAGGCCGTGGACCTCCAGCTCGGCCGGTGTGTAGTCGACCTGGAGTTCGCGGGTCTGCCGGGTGTGGAAGCGGTTGCTGCCGTCGGGGTTCTTGACGGTGCTCTTCAGCCGCCGCACGACGGTGTCGTCCAGCGCCGCCTTGTCGGGGTCGACGCCGCGGGCGAACCGCTGGTTGTCGATGAGTTCGAGCAACGCGGTGTACGACTCGGGGTATCCGTTGTGCGGGGTGGCGGAGAGGAACAGCCGGTGTTCGAAGTGCGGCACCAGACGGCGGATGAGCTTGGTCTGCTGGGAGTCGACGGCGTACACCTGCTTGGGCGCGGCCGGCGCCACGTGGTGCGCCTCGTCCAGCACCAGCAGGTCGAAGAAACGGCGCTCGGTGCCGTCCTCGTTCCGGGCGGCCTCGCCGACCGGTACCACCTCGTCCAGCAGTCGCTGCGCCTTGGTACCGCGCAGCCAGGGCAGGGAGACGATGGTGAGTGGGTGGACGCGGAACGGGTTGGCGGCGGTGCCGTGGGTGCGGCGCAGCCGGGCGCACTGCTCGGAGTCGACGATGGTGAAGTCGAGGCCGAACTTCTCGGCCAGTTCGTCCCGCCACTTGAGGGTCAGGCCGGCCGGGCAGACCACCATCACCCGGCGCGCTCGGCCGCGCAGCAACAGTTCCTGGACGACGAGGCCGGCCTCGACGGTCTTGCCGAGGCCCACGTCGTCGGCGAGGAGCAGGTTGACGCGCGGGGCACCGACGGCACGCGAGACGGGTTCGAGCTGGTAGGGCTCGACGGCGACGCCGGAGCGGAAGGGCGCCTGGAGGTTCTTGGCGTCGGCGGAGGCGACGGCGGACCAGCGGACGGCGTCGAGGAAGGCGGCCAGCCGGGCCGGCGGGTCATAGCGGCCGGTGGCAGCGTCGGGGAGGGAGCCCGCGGGCAGGACGCGACGGCCGGGCTCGATCTCCCAGATCACGCTGAGGGTGTCGCCGAAGCGGCCGTCGGCCACGGACTGGAGGTGCACCAGGGTGGCACGGCCGTCATCCGTGCCGAAGGAGGGATCGACCCGTGCGACGACCCAGCTCTGGCCGCGAACCTCGACCAGCTCGCCCTCTTCGGGGAGCCGCTCATCGTTTCCGCTGTCCCCGCGCCGGTCCGCCACGATCGGTCCGCCTTCCGTCGATTCTCCGGTTGCCGCCGAACTCGGTGCGCCTCCCCCAGTCGGCCGCCGCGGATCCTATCACAGGGTAATTCGTATACAGAGTTCACAACATTAGGTCGCCCCGCCCAGCAGCCGGTCGAGCCGTGCGATCAGCTCGACCGTCCGGACCAGCCCGGGATCGCCCTCCGGCAAACCGGCCCGCTGGGCGTCGCGCAGCTCCGTCAACAGCGTGCGGGCCCGCTCCCGCTCGCCGGCCCCGGCCGCAAGCTTGCCGATCCAGTACCGGGTGTCGAAGACGGACGGGTGCGCAGCGCCGAGAGCCCGCTCCTGGAACGGCAGCAACGCCTCGTACGCGTCCCGGGCCTCGGTCGATCGCCCGAGCATGGCCAGGCACCGGGCCGCGCCCGCCCGGCAGGCCAGCAGCTCCGGATCGTCCACGGCACGGCGGACGGCGAGCCTCTCCACCAGCTCGGCATACCCCTCGTGGGCACGCCCGGGCTCGTCGGCCTCACGCCACCGGTCGTACTGCTCCAGAAGCGCGGTGACGGATCCCGGCTCGTCGCCCCCGATCCCGCCGGCCGACCACCGCCACCCGATGTCGCGGACCTCGTCGGCCGAGGGGCGATCCGTCGGCTTCTTGGCCAGCAGCCGCATCACCAGGTCGGCGAACTCGGCGGGCGCGTCCGGTCGGTGCAAGGTGACCGGAGGCACCTCCTTGAAGGTGTGCTGGTACATCAGCATCACCGCATTCGGCGCGGTGAACGGCACTACGCCGGCCAGGAGTTCGTACAGCACACAGCCCAGGCCGTACAGGTCGCTCGCCGCGACCGGACGACCCTGAGCCTGCTCCGGCGCCATGAAACCCGCAGTGCCGGGCGTGGCGTCGGTCGCGGTGAGCCGAGGCTCGTCCGGAGCGGGCTCCAGCGCCGCTGCGATGCCGAAGTCGAGCACCTTGACCGCCCCCGCCGGGGTGAGCATCACATTCGACGTCTTGACGTCGCGGTGTATCACGCCATTGGCATGCGCGTACGCCAGCACCTCGGCTGCCTGCGCCGCGACCGTCGCGGCCCGCTGCACCGGAAACGGCCCCGGCCGCTTCAGCAGCGCCGACAGGGTGTCGCCCGGCACCAGCTCCATCACCAGGTAGAGCCGGCCGTCGTCGTGCCGGCCGCTGTCATGGACGACGGGCACACCGGGATGACTCAGGCCCGCCGTGAGCTTCGTCTCCCGGCGGAACCGCTGCTCCAGCGCGGCAGATGCATCGCCGTGCCCGTACGGGGCGAGGAACTTCACCGCGACCCGGCGGCCGGCCACACGGTCCCACGCGGCCCACACCTCGGCCATCCCGCCCCGGCCCAGGAGGTCCGCCAGCTCGTAGCGTCCCAGAATCTCCTGCCTCACGCGCCCCGTCCCCCGTCACAGTTCCGTTCGCACCACCACCACCCCTGACCCGGGGCATCCTCTCATCCCCTCGCAACCGTGCGGTCACACGGGGTAGGGAGCCTGCGGCAGTACGAACGGGCGCCGAGGATCCTCCGGTCCGAATCGGCGCAGGGCTCCCGGGCCGGGTTCCGCGGCGGGCAGGTGCGGCCCGAGCGTGCCGTACACCTCGGCAGCCGATCCGGGCCTGGCTTCCCGGTCCTTGGCCAGCAGCGCCGTGACCAGCTCCTGGAGACCCGCCGGGACGTCGACTCCACAGTCGGCGAGCAGCGGCGGCTTCCCGTCGAGGTGGCCGGCCACCAGTGCGAGCGGCGTCGGGGCGTCGAAGGGCGGACTGCCGGCGAGCATCTGGTGCAGCAGGCAGCCCACGCTGTAGAGGTCGCTGCGGGCGTCCAACGCCGGTGCTCCGGTGAGCAGTTCCGGTGAGGCGCATTGGAGGTTGCCCAGCTGCTCACCGGTCGAGGTGAGCCGGGGGCCACTGTCCGCAACCACCTTGACCAGCCCGAAGTCGAGGATCTTGACGACGCCGTCCCGGCCGACCATGACGTTCTCGGCCTTCAGGTCCCGGTGCACCAGACCCGCGGCGTGCGCCGCTGCCAGGCCCGAGCACACCTGTGCCGCCACCGCGACAGCGGACTCGACGTCCAGCCGTTCCTGTTCGTCCAGCAGCTGGCCGAGCGTCGCCCCCTCGACGAGCTGCATGACCAGCCAGCAGACCTCGTCCGTGATGGCGGCATCGTGAACCGTCGCGATGTTGGCGTGGTCAAGTGCCGCCGCCGCCTTCGCCTCCCGCTCGAAACGGCGCAGTGCACCGCCCCGTCCCGCCGGATCGGCCAACAACTCGGCAGAGACGACCTTCACGGCAACCACGCGGCCCAGATGCCGGTCCCGGCCCTGCCACACGTGGCCCATGGACCCACGACCCAGGGGGCGTTCCAGCCCGTAGCGCCCCCCGAGCACGGTGCCGCAGCCGATGCGCTCCATGCGCCTCCTCCCGCCTCGGGGAGTTTACGGTAGCCGTCCGTACGCGCCCCGAGTGATCGCCGAGGCCAGTACAGTGTGCACACTGCCCGACCGACCGAGTCGCACAAGGGGGCCCGCGTGGCGACGCTGGGTATGCACCGGGACTTTCTGCTGGAGTTCGCGGCGCTGGAGAAATCGGTGCAACGGCGGGTCTTCGAGGCCTTCGAGAAGTTCACCGGGGCGACTCACACCGGCGCGCACCTGGAGAAGCTCACCAGTCAGCGGGATCCGCGCATCCGGACCATACGGATCACCGACTTCTGGCGCGGGGTGGTGCTCAAGGAGGACGAGGGCGACAGCTATCTCCTGCTGAAGGTCCTCCCGCACGACAAGGCCAACGACTGGGCGTGCAAGCATCGAGGGTCGGTCAATGCCGCCACCCAGGGCATCGAGATCCGCAATGACGTCGCGCTGGAACGCGCCACCGAGTCCCTGAAGGCCCTCGCCGCCGACGAACCCCGGCGGCTCTTCGCCAACCGCTCCGACAAGGTGCTGCGCAGCCTGGGCATCGACGAGGAGGTCCTGCCGATCATCCGGCTGCTGCCCGACGAGGCCCATCTGGAGGCTCTCCACCGCGTCCTGCCGGAGCAGCAGTTCGACGTCCTGCTCGGCCTCGCGAGCGGGATGGAACCGGAGGACATCGACCGCGAGATCGTCCAGGCGTACACGCGGACAGCGACTCCCACGAGCGCCGCACAATCCGAGGACGGGCTGCTCTCGGCGATGGCCCACGCGCGTGGTCGGGTCGCCCTGGTGTCCGGCCCCGAGGAGCTGCTGGAGATCCTGGAGCGGCCGTTCGACAGCTGGCGGATCTTCCTCCACCCGGCCCAGTACCGGGTCGCCTACCGGGAGTCCTACAACGGCCCGGCCCGCGTGACGGGCGGTCCCGGAACCGGGAAGACCGTGGTGGCCCTGCACCGGGCGTACCACCTGGCGCGCCGATTGCCGGCGGACGCCCCGGACGGGTGCATCCTGCTCACCACCTTCACCAAGGACCTCGCCGCAGAGCTCGAACGCTGCCTGGCCCTGCTGGTCACGGACGAGCGGATCAGGGCGAAGGTCCGGGTCGTCAACGTCGACGCCCTGGCGAACGAGGTGCTCCGCCGCTCGCGCGGCGGCGCCCCGCTGAAAATCGTCTTCGACCAACGCGAGATCCTCTCCCGCTGGGGGCGGATCGCCCGGCGCCTCGGGCTCGAATTCACCGACGCCTTCCTCGACCAGGAGTGGCGGCATGTCGTGCTGGCCCAGGCGATCGAGAGCCCGGAGCAGTACCTGAAGGCTCCCCGGACCGGCCGCGGCAAGAGCATCAGCCCGCTGAAGAAGGCCCAACTGTGGCGTGCGATCGCGGCGTTCGAGGAGCAGCTGCGGCAGACCGGGGAGTGGACGTTCCTGCAGGTGTGCGCGCAGGCCGCCCGGGTGCTCGGCGAGCAGGAAAGCCGCCCGTTCCGGCACGTGGTCATCGACGAGGCCCAAGACCTCCACCCCGCGCAATGGCGGTTCCTGCGCGCGCTGGTCGCTCCCGGGCCGGACGACCTGTTCCTCGCCGGCGACACGCACCAGCGGATCTACGGCAACAAGGTCTCGCTACGCTCACTCGGGATCCAGGTGGTCGGGCGCTCCTCCCGGCTGCGGATCAACTACCGGACCACGCACGAGATCCTGAACTGGGCCGCATCCCTGCTCACTGGTGAACGGCCGGACGACATGGACGGCGGTGAAGAGTCCCTCACCGGCTACCACTCGACACTCCACGGTGCCCACCCCGAGGTGTGCGGCCACGGCACCAAGGCCGACGAGCTCCAGGACCTCGTCGCCCGAATCCGGGAATGGATCGCGTCGGGAGTATGCCCCGAGGACATCGGCGTGGCCGTCCGCTTCGTCCAGCTGGGCCGCGACATCGCCCAGGCCCTGGAGCGGGCCGGCACCCAGGCCTGTCTGCTCGGCGGGGGGTCGTCCGGGCCAGGCGTGCGAATCGGGACCATGCACCGGATGAAGGGGCTGGAGTTCCGCTGCGTCGCCGTGGCCGGCGTTAACGATGGCGTGGTGCCCATGCGCAGCGCGATCACCCCGAGGGACACGGACCCGCAGCAGCACCAGGAGGACCTCAACGGCGAGCTGAGTCTGCTCTTCGTGGCGTGCACACGGGCTCGGGAGGCCTTGCTCGTGTCCTGGCACGGCACGCCCAGCGCCTTCCTCGCCCCCGCCCTCCCGGCGCAGACCGCACAGCCTCAGCCGGCCCGGCTCCTCGCCCCGTGACCGGTCACCCCGCCAGGTCGGCGAGGAGGTCGTCCAGGACGAGCTCCTCCTCGATGCGTCGACCGGCCGTGAGCATTGCCTCGCTGAGCTCGGGGTCCCAGTCTGCCTCAGCTGGGGTGCCGGTGAGGGCCGCGGTCGCGGGGTGCGTGTCGAGGGCGGTGCGGTAGTCGGCGGCGGTGTACCGCCACGGGGTCCAGGGGACGTGGGACAGCAGCCGGGTGGCGATGCGCAGGCCGCCCCAGTCGAAGTCCCCGTGGTAGCGCAGCGTCCATCCGGTGTCGGCGTAGAGCCTCAGCAGGCGCAGGGCGGCCGTACTGGGCTGGCCCTGGACGCAGACCAGCGGTGCGCAGTCGGGGCCGAGTCGGTCCGCGGCCGCCAGGACGACGGCCGGGTTCTCGCACACGTACGCCGTGCCGCCGCGGGGCGGGCGAGGGGCGTCGCGGACGAGTTGGCGGAGCGTCAGCACGGCGGGCTGGCCGACCGATCCGAGTGCGGCGAGGGCCCGTCCGGTGGCGGTGTCCCGGTCGCCGGGGAGGTTGAGGGCGATGACCTGCGACGAGAGCTCGTCGAGCAGGAGCCCCGCTGCCGCCCAGGTGTCGCGCCGCGCCTGGGCGCCGTCGCCGGGCGGAGTACCGGTGAGGGCCCGGACGGCGTCCAGCGTGAGGGTGGCCAACGGGCCTTGGTCGAGGGCGTGGGCGTCACCGGTGTGTTCGGCGGCGAAGGTGCTGAGCGAGCGCGGCGGCGATGCCGGTAGGTGCGGCAGCAGGCGGGCCAGATCGGCGAGCAGCGGTGCGGCCTCCTCGGGGCCGCGGGCCAGCCGGCGGACGAGGCCGGTGGCGTGCAGGGAGGCGTACCAGTCGGCGAGTTGGGGGCGGGCGGCCACCACGGACGCGAGTGGGGCGAAGGCGTGCTCCCAGGCCAGGGCGAGCCGGTCGGCCGCTTCCTGTCGGGGTACGACCGGCCCGGTGAGCGCGACGACGGCGGCGGCCAGCCCGTCCGGGCTGGCGCCGCTGGCCCGCAGCACCCGGTCGACGGCGGCGAGGGACACGGAGAGCGAGCGCCCCGGACGCGGCGCGCGGCCCAACAGCCGGGTGACGGCGGCCCGTTCGGCGTCGGCCGCACCGGCCAGGGTGACCGTGCCGTCGAGTGGTCGGGCCGCCTCCATGCGGCGGCGCGCCCGGTCGAGCAGCCAGGTGAGTTCGGGTGCGCCGATCAGGCGCTGGAGCCGGGGCACGTCCATGGTCAGGAGAACACGCCTTCCTGCCGCTGGCCCGGCACCTCCGCGTCGGCCACGCGAGAGCGCCGGCGGCCGTCCCACTCCCAGCGGGTGACCAGGACGGCGGCGATCTCGTCGACCCGGGAGAGCTGGGCGATGGCCAGGCCCGGGACCTCCGGGTAGCAGCCCCATTCGCGCTCGGAGGTCATCACGACGTCCAGGTCGAAGGCGGTGAGCAGGCCGAGCGACTTGGCGCGGGAGTCGTCGTCCACCCCGGCGAACGCCTCGTCCAGGGTGACCAGGCGCGGCGCGTACGGGCTTCCGGCCGAGGCGTAGTGCGAGGAGGCGGCTGCGAACAGCGGGAGCGAGACGGAGAGCACCCGCTCGCCGCCGGAGGCCGGGCCGGTGGCGGACTGCCACTTGCCGTGCTGGTGTCGCTCGATGCCGAACTCGTGCCAGGAACGGTAGTCCAGGGCCGCGGTGAGGTGCTCCAGCCAGGTCCCGGACGGGTTGTCGGTGCGGGCGCGCTCGATCTGCGCCTGGAGGAAGTCGCCGAGGGCGGCCCGGTCGGCGGCGGTCCAGGCGTCGGAGGACTGGCGCAGGAGGCGGTCACGGGCGGCCGCCAGGCCGCCGGGCGCGTCGCGGGCGGGCCGCCACACCAGCCGGAGCAGCATCCCGGTGCTGGTCGGGCGGTCCTTGAGCTCCCCGTTCATCCGCAGGACCTGGTGCTCGGCGGCGCTGACGAGTTCCTGAAGGGTGCCGGCCACCTCGGTGATCAGGTGGTTCTCCAGGATCTCCTGCTCCCGGGCGGAGAGCAGCCGTTGCCGGTCGGCGACCTCAGAGGCCAGGGCGGCGGCCAGCTCGGGGACGGAGCGTTCGCGGCCCTGGAAGACGATGTCGACGACCAGGCCCTCCTCCAGCATCCGGGCCGCCGCGCTGTGCCCGTGGCGGGCGAGGGCGTCGGAGAGCTCCTTGAGCTCTTCGGTGATCCGGCGCTGAACACGTTCCCAGGCCGGGTCGGCGTCGTCGACGGATTCCAGCTCGCGCTCGACGGCCCGGGCCAGGCGGACGGCCGGCTCGGGGGCCCAGGAGTCGCCGGCGTGCTCCTCGGCGAGGTCGGGCAGGGCGACGACGAGCAACCCGGTGGCGGCGAAGCGGCGCAGTGCGTCGATCGCTTCGGCGCGGGTGCGGGCGGTGTCCTCGATCTCGATGCGGACCCGGGTCCGCAAGGCGTCGGCGGCGGCTTGGCGGCCGGTGGCGGCGTTCTGCTCCCGGCGGGTGGCCCGCTCGCCCTCCTCGCACCCCCGCAACGTCTCGGCCACGTCGGCGAGTTGGCGTTGCAGCTCGGCGACGGCGGCGCCGACGGTGGCGGCGAGCGTCTCGTGGCGCTCCCCCGCCGTGACGGCCTCCCGCGCCGCGTCACGCGAGCGCTCGGCCAGCTCGGCGACGCGCTCGGCGGCCCGGCCGTGGTCGACGGCCTCGGCCGCCAGCGCGGTCCGGGCGGCCCGGGTCTCCCGCACGGCGGGCCAGAGTTCGGCCAGGGTCTCCCGGTAGGAGCCGAGGGCCTCGCGGGCCTGCCGCAGACCCGCACCGGTGGCGGGCAGGCCGAGTTCCCCGGCCAGGTCGTGCAGTTCGGCGGTGGAGTGCTCGGCAGCGGCGGCGGCCGCGGCAGCGATCCGCTCGGATTCCCCGCGGCGCTCGGCGGCGCGCGCGTGCTCACGGTGGGCCGCCGTCGCCACGGCGTGCGCACCGCGCAGGGCGGCGTCGTCCGGCAGGGCCGCCTGCTCGGCCGCCAGGGTGCGGACGTCCGCCTCCACCCGCGCGGAGCGGTCCGCGAGGTCCGCCGACTGCTCCGCGAGTCGGGCGAGGTCCGTCTCGACGACGGCCGTCCTGGCCCGCCGGGCCTGCTCGCGGGCACCTTCGCCGAGGTACTCGGCGGCCGGTTTGGACCAGGCGCCGGCCAGCGAGCCGAGGCGGAACCGCCCGTCCAGGCCGATCCAGCTGCCGGCGTGGGGCAGTTCCTCGCCCACGTGGAGCAGGCCGATGCCGGCGAGGAGCCGATCGACCAGTTCGTCGGGGAGAGCGGCCGCGGCCGGATCGGACCGGTCCACCGCCGGGCGCAGTACGGCGGTGAGCGAGGCGCCGTCCACCGGTGCGCCGACGGTGGCCAGGATGTCGCCGATGCCTGCCGCGGCCACCGTTCCGTCGGGAGCGACCCAGGCGTCCAGCAACCCCGAGGCCTCCAGGGCGGCTTCCAGTTCGGCGGCCTGAGCGGGCGCCAGGTCGTCGGCGACGTCGACCAGCTGCCACAGCGGCGCGCCCGGGCGGCCCTGTCGGGCCTCGCGCGCGCGGGTGTGCGGGGCCTGCGGACCGCGCCGGCCACCGCGCCGGAGTTCGGCGAGCTCGCCTTCCAGCCGGTCCCTGCTCTCGTCGACGTCCCGCTGCTGCGACTCCAACGCCGCCCGAAGCCGCGCGAGTTCGGCGCCGACGGTGGAGGCTGCCTGCTGCGCCGCCACCCGGGACGGGTCGGCGCCGGCCAACGTCCCGACCCACTGGTCCAGTTCGTCGAGCATTCCCCCGGGGTCGGCGGGGCGCAGCAGCCGGCATCCGGTGAGGTACGAGCGGACGGCCGCGAGGTAGTCCCGGCCCTCCCGCGCCGTGCTCTCCTCGGCCTCGGCCCGCAGCTCGGCCCGGTGGGCCAGTTCGCCGTCCGCGTCCTCCCGCCGACGGCGGGCCCGGTCCAGCTCCCGGATCGAGTCCTGGGCGGTCGCGAGGTGCTCCTCGACCAGCGCGATCGAGCGCTGGCGGCGGTCGGTGAACTCGGCGGCGTTGTGCTGCGCCGTCCCGGGGACCTCTCCCTCGACGAGGGGGCGGACAGCCCGCTCCGCGTGCTCCCGTTCCAGCCCGGCCGTGCTCGCCGCGGCCAGGGCCTGGTCCAGTACGACGCCCTGAGCACGCTCGGCGGCCTCCGCGCGGGACCGCGCACCGCCCAACCGGGCGGCGCACCGCGTCAGTTCCTCCTCGGCCCGCAGCCGGTCGGCCTCGGCGCGTTCGGCGTCCCGCGCGGTGCGCCCGGCCAGGGCGGCGGCCTGCTCCAGTTCGCGGGCGCTGCGCATCTCCGGACCGGCCCGCAGGGCCTCGTCCCTGGCCCGCAGACCGGTGCGCCGGCGGTCCAGCTCCTCCAACCGGGTCTCGGCCTCGGCGAGTGCGGTGCCGGCCGCCTCGAAATCCTGTTCGGCGGTGTTGAGTTCGGCCCGCAGCGCCTCGTAGCGGGAGTGCTGCGTGCGGGGGGCGCGGGCCTTGCGCCGGGCCGCCACCCGGGCGTAGCGGCGGTAGTGCTGGAGGAAGGAGCCCGCCGCGCGCTCGGCGGCGGCCATCACCGCCAGCTGCTCCTTCTCCTCGTCCAGTGAACGGAACGCCTCCGCGACGTCGGCGACCACGGCCTGGTCCATCGGCGGCAGCGATTCGGTCAGGGCCCGGGAGAGCGTCCTCTCGCTGGGCCGCTTCGACAGCTGCGGCTGGCGCAGTTGTACCAGCAGGTCGACCAGGGCCGAATACCGCTGCTCGCCGAGGCCGAACAGCGCCTCGTCCACCGCGCGCCGGTACGCCCGCGCCGAGTCGTACAGCAGGCCCCGGCCGTCCAACGCCTCGGCCAGCCGGTCACGGCCGATCGCGGCGCCGGTCGAATCCACCAGCCGCAGCTCCGGACCGATCCGCCGGTCGGTGACGAAGTACCAGTGGCGGGCGATGCCCCGGCCGCTGACCGCCTTGAGTCCGCAGCCGAGCGTGGTGTAGTGCGCGGTGCCGTCCTGGTCCAGGCGGCCGAACTCGATCCAGGTGTAACCGAGCCGCTCGGGGTGCGGGTGCTCGCCGCCGAGCAACAGGTTCCACTCCATCCGCTTCTTCGGGTCGGCGTCCGGCTCCACCCGGTGCGGGGAGAGGTCGCCGTCCAGCAGGAAGGGCAGGGTCAGGGCGAGCACCTTGGACTTGCCGGTGCCGTTGTTGCCGCGGAAGAGCAGTCGGCCGTCGCGGAAGTGGAACTCCTCGACGTCGTAGTAGAAGAGGTCGACCAGCCCGACCCTCAGCGGCTGCCAGCGCGTACGGGTGGGCAGGGGCAGGGGCAGCCGCGTCCTGGCGGTGGTGTTCATCGGGTCCTCGCGCCCTTCGTGCGGCCGGCAGCCGTCTTCGTGTTCTTCTTCGGATTCTTCCGGGGCGCACTCTGGCCCGGTTCCAGCAGGACGGTCTCACCGACCCGGTAGCGGTCCAACGCCGGCCTCGGCCGCACCAGGGCGGCGCCGTCCGAGGCCACCGCGCGATCCAGCAGCCCGAGCGCGGTCAGCCGGTCCACGGCCTGCTCGGCCAACTCCACCTCGGCACCGGGAGCGGTGGCGCTCCGCCGCCAGAACCCGGCGTGCTCCAGGGCCCAGCCGGCCACCTGCCGGTGCACGTCGGCCAGCGGGACGGTGCCGCCCCGTCCGGCGAGGTACTCGGCCACCAGCAGCGCCACGTGGCCGTCGGTGCCGGACTCCGGCATCCGCAGGTCCGTCAGATCGTCGTCCGGGTCCACCATCGCCAGGCCTTCCGCCCTCACCTCCGCGACCAGGCCGGTGAGTTCGGCGACGCGCCGGGTCAGCGCGCCGCGTTGGGAGGTGAGGTAGGCGCTCTCGCTCTCGGTCAGTCCGTCCAGGTAGAGCACCGGATCGTCCAGCAGCCGACGGGAGAGGGTGTGCCGCAGCGCCCGGTTGCGCAGTTCGTCGCTGTCCGGCAGCACTTCGGCGTTGAGTTCGGCGAGCCGCTCCTCGAAGCCGTCCGCGCGCACCGTGCTCGGGCCCCGCCGGGAGACGAGCAGGACGGCCAGCACCCGGCGGTCCACGTCGTACAGGGCGTCCCCGGCCGACTTCAGGAAGGCATCCTCGTCGCCGGCCACCTTGGCGAGCACGCCCCATTCCAGCAACAGCCGGACCACCGCCACCAGATCGGTGCGCTGCTCCCGGTCGGCGAGGGTGAATTCCACCCCGGCCGCGTCGAGCGCCGGATCGGCCGCCGCGAGCACCACCTGCTCCGCCAAGCGGCCCAGCGCGATCTGCTGCTCGGCGCGTTCCAGCACCGCCAGGCACAGACAGACCAGGACGTAGCGGCGCCGCGAGAACGGCAGGCCGGTGCGCTGGTCGCGGGCCGGATGCGTGGGATCGTCGGGCCGGCCCGGAATGCGGCGCAACCGGACCACCTCCGAGTCCACCGACAGCGCCCAGCCGGTGTTCCGGTCGAACCAGGTGCGCAGCTCCGTCGCGTACTGCCGCACGAGGCGGAACTCGTCGGCGTGGGACCCACCCGCCCGCAGCAGCGGACGACGCAGCAGCGCCCGGGCGGCTCGACGGACCTCCGCGGAACGCTGCGCGGCGAGCACGTCGCCCAGGCGGTCGTCACTCACGGTCGTCACTCACGGTCGGCCCCCACGGGATCGTTCTCGTTCGCCAGGTCGATGATCTCGACCAGATGTTCCGGGCCCCACAGCACGCCGTCGAGGGTGCGGATCTCGGCGATCCCGCCGCCGCGAAGCCTCGTCAGCCTGATCTCCATCGTCCCGTCGTTGGTGGTGGCCGCGATCGAATCCGCGCCCGGACGCCAGGCGGACAACGCGTCGCCGAGGAGCAGCAGGAACAGCCGGAAGGCCTCCCGGTCCAGTTCGTCCAGCTCGCTGAGCCGCACCTCGCCCCGGGTGGCCAGCCGGGCCCGGACCGCCGCCGTCTGCTCGGCCTGCTTGCGGGCCAGCTCGGCCAGGTACGCCTTCGCCTCGCCACGGTCCTGCACGGACCGCGACCGGCCGCGCCGCTCGTACGAACCGGTGCGGCGCAACTGCGGACTGATCCGCACGCCCGCCGCGTCGTACCAGGACGCGGAGGCGGGCACCGGCTCGGTGTCCCGTTCGGCCAGCGATTCCTGATCGATCGTCAGATGCCTCGCCGAGTACAGTCCGAACGCCGAGCGCCACAGCCGGTGCCGGGAGTCGTCGTCGGGCGCCTCGGCGAACCACCGGGCGAGTTCGCGGAAGTCCGCCGAGCGATCCGATCGGCCCGCCCTGCGCTCGTTCAACGCCTGGACCACGCTGAGCAGTTGGGGAATCGCCTGGCGGGCGGCGGAGCGCAGCAGCTTGGCCTGCGAACTGCGGCCCGGCACGCTGAGGAACCAGGCCCGCAATCCGTCCCAGCGGCCGGTCCAGCGCCGCTCCCCCGCCGCCAGCGCCTCGGCGGCCAGGTCCGGAGCGGCGTCGGCGGCCTCACGCTCGACGGCCAGGCGCAGCAGCGGCCCGATCCGCCCGTCCTGGGACGCGCCGAGGTGCTCCAGCAGCCCCGCGATCTCGGCGCCCCGGGTCACCAGGTCCTCGATGAACCGCTCCAGGTAGTCGATCAACCGCTGTTTGTAGGCGAGGAACACCTCGACCTCGGCCTCGTGCAGGTCGACCGTCCGCTGGAGCGAGCTCATGAACGCGCGGGCGTTCTCGGCCAGCCCCGAGAAGCGGTCCACCAGGGCGAGGAGCGCGAGGTGCGTCACCGCCGGGTCCGGTTCGTCCCGGTCGGCCAGCGCCAACAGCGCCCGCAGGTGCACGGCGATGTCGGCGAGGGCGACCGCCTGCAACTCGCCCCGCCGGCCGAGCGCAGCGTCGTACGCCGCCAGCGCCTCCTCCGCGGCCTCTCCCGCGCGGGTGAGCTGGTAGATGTACCGGGAGCGGTAGAAGTCCTCCAGGGCCGTGACCCGGCCGGTGTCGGGATCGGGCCGCAGGTTCCCCCACTTGGCCAGTCGTTCCAGCGCGGTGGCCACCGCCTCCACCGACGGTCGCCCCTCCGGCGGGAGGCCCAGGTGGACGTCCTCCGGGCGCAGGTGGACGGTGAACTCCTGCTTGGCCCGGACGAACACCCCCATCACCTGCCGGTAGAGCTCGCGGCCCTCGGTGGCGAGATGCGCGAACGGCCGGTATCGCTCGTCGGCTCGGTCGGTGTCGCCGACCGGCGGGCCCGCACTCGGGTCGTCGACGCTGGTCATGGGCGTCATTGTGCCGGACGGCCGTACCCGCCCGAACCAATTCGGCGGATCCGGGCACATCCGGCGGCCGGATTTGCCGGGGGTGCGGGGTGGTGGGGTAATGGAAGCGACCCGTGCTTGAGCGTTCCGCGAACGACCCGGGAGCAGCCATGACAGACGGTCCCGAGCCCATCAGTGCCGAGGCCCTGCGCGCCGTGCAGGAGGAGCTGGCCGAGCTGCGCGGCGAGCGGGCGAAAGTGGTGGGGACGCTGCGCGGGGAGGACGTGGGCGACCGGGCGGACGCGGCAGACGAGTTGCAGCGGGCCGACGACGTCGCCCGGCTGGACGAGCGGATCGCCGAGCTGGAGGCCCGGGTCCGCGAGGGGGCCGCCGCCGGGCCGCCGTCCACGGAGGTGGTGGGGGTGGGCTCCACGGTCACCGTGCGGTTCGCGGACGGGGTGGAGGAGACCGTCGAGGTGGCGGAGCTCGCCGAGGTGCGGGAGGAGACCCTGGTGACCGCCGACAGCCCGCTCGGGCGGGCGCTGCTCGGGCGGCACGCCGGGGAGACCGTAAACTACGAGGCGCCGAACGGCGCGGCGAGCGCGGTCGTGCTGTCGGTCGGCGGACGGCGGGCTTCGTGAGCTCCCCCGACGACCGCGCGCAGGACGACCCCCAGCAGGAGCCCGCCCGGGACGAGCCGGCCGTGGGCCCCGACCCCGTCGGGCCGCCGCAGTTCGCGCCGTACCACCACCCGGCCGCAGGCTGGGGTGCCGCGAAGAGCGTGACGCGCTTCCTGGTCAAGGAGGGCGCGTACGTGGACGGGCCCCGGGCGATCATGCGGATGAACCACGAGAGCGGCGGCTTCGACTGCCCCGGGTGCGCCTGGCCGGACGACACCAAGGGCCTGCACCTGGACATCTGCGAGAACGGCATCAAGCACGTCACCTGGGAGATGACCCGCAAGCGGGTCGGCCGCGACTTCTTCGCCGCCCACTCGGTGACCGAGCTGTCCGGGTGGAGCGACTTCGCGCTGGAGGACCAGGGCCGCCTCACCGGGCCGATGGTGTACGACGCCGGCTCGGACCACTACGTCCCGATCAGCTGGAAGGACGCCTTCGAGCTGGTCGGCCGCACCCTGCGCGAGCTGGACGACCCGAACCGGGCCGCCTTCTACACCTCCGGCCGGCTCGGCAACGAGGCCACCTTCCTCTACCAGCTGATGGCCCGCGAACTGGGCACCAACAACCTGCCGGACTGCTCCAACATGTGCCACGAGGCCAGCGGACGCGCCCTCCAGGCCTCGCTGGGCACCGGGAAGGGCACGGTCGACCTCAAGGACTGGGAGGTCACCGACGCGCTGTTCATCATGGGCGTCAACGCCGCCTCCAACGCGCCCCGGATGCTCACCGCCCTCGCCGACGCGCACCGCCGCGGCGCGCAGATCGTGCACATCAACCCGCTGATCGAGGCGGCCGCCACCCGCACCATCGTCCCGCACGACTTCGTGGACATGGCGCTGTTCAAGTCCACGAAGACCAGCACGCTGAACCTCCAGCCGCGCATCGGCGGCGACATGGCACTGGTGCGCGGCATGGCCAAGGCGATCCTGGAGCAGGCCACGGCCGACCCCCAGGCCCTGGACCGGCAGTTCATCGAGCGCCACACCACCGGGTTCGAGGCCTACCGCGCGCTGTGCGGGGCCACGCCCTGGGAGGAGATCGAGCGGCAGAGCGGGCTCGGCCGGGCCGAGGTCCTCAAGGCCGCCCGGGTCTACCGCGACGCCGACCGCTCCATCGTCAGCTGGTGCCTGGGCGTCACCCAGCACGAGCACGGCGTGGACACCGTGCGGGAGATCGTCAACCTCCTGCTGCTGCGCGGCAACCTGGGCCGCGAGGGCGCTGGCCCGTCGCCGGTGCGCGGGCACAGCAACGTCCAGGGCAACCGCACCTGCGGCATCGACCACCGCCCCTCACCCGAGTTCCTGGACCGCCTCGCCGAGGCCTGCGGGATCGACCCGCCGCGCGCGCACGGCCTGGACACCGTCTCCGCCGTCGAGGCGATGCGGCGCGGCGAGGTGACGGTCTTCGTCGCCATGGGCGGCAACTTCGCGCTCGCCGCGCCCGACACGCCTTACACCTACGAGGCGCTGCGCGGCTGCGAGTTGACCGTCCAGGTGAGCACCAAGCTGAACCGCAGCCACCTGGTGCACGGCCGCCGGGCGCTGATCCTGCCGTGCCTGGGCCGCACCGAGAAGGACCACCAGCGCGGCGGGGTGCAGAGCACCTCGGTCGAGGACTCGATGAGCATGGTGCACCTGTCCGTCGGCATGAAGCGCCCGGCCTCCCCGCACCTGCTGTCCGAGCCCGCCATCGTCGCCGGGATGGCCCGCGCGGCGCTGCCGGACAGCGGGACACCGTGGGAGTGGTACATCGAGGACTACGACCGCATCCGCGACACCATGTCCCGGGCCCTGGACGGCTTCGAGGACTTCAACCGCCGGGTGCGGCTGCCCCTCGGGTTCCGGATCAAGCAGCCGGCCCGCGAACTGGTCTTCCTCACCCCCTCCGGGCGGGCCGAGTTCTCCACCGCCCCGCTTCCCGACGTCGTTCCCGCCCCGGGCACCCTGGCGCTGGGCACCATGCGCTCCCACGACCAGTGGAACACCACCATCTACTCCGACAACGACCGCTACCGGGGCGTGCGGAACCTGCGCACGCTGGTCTTCCTGAACACCGACGACATGCGCGAGCGCGGCATCGCCGAGCTCGACCCGGTCGACATCACCAGCACCGCGAAGGACGGCAGCACCCGCACGTTGAACGGCTACCTCGCGATCCCGTACGACATCCCGCGCGGCTGCGCGGCGGGCTACATGCCCGAGATGAACGTGCTGTGCGCGATCGGCGACTACAGCACCCAGAGCGACCAGCCGATCATGAAGCACCTCAAGGTCACCGTCACCAAGGCGTAGGAGGCGTAGGGATCAGGCGCGGCGCCTACGCCGACGACTACGTCTACTCCGACGGCTGCGGCGTCCAGCGGTGCAGGCCCTTGCGGTCGTAGTACCGGGTCATCCCGAAGCCGAAGGCCAGGGCGAGCACCACGCCGACCGCGATCATGGTCCAGCCCCGGGCCAGGCCCGCGTCCGCCCGGGCGTCGAAGAACAGGATCGCCCGGATGCCGTCGCTGAGCTGGCGCATCGGCTCGAAGACGCTGAGGAAGCGGTAGAAGCCGGGCACCGCCTGGAGCGGGATGGTCGCCCCCGAGGAGGGCAGCGCCAGCGCGATGAAGACGAACATGGACACCAGCTGCCCGATCCCGCCGAACGCCGCGTTGATCGCCTGGACCCCAAGGCCGACGGCGAGGCTGGCGCAGTAGGCGAAGACCCAGAGCAGCGCCTGGTGCGGGGCGTCCATGCCGAGGACGGTGACCGAGCAGAGCATCACCAGGGTGGTGGTGAGCAGCATGATGCCGGCCGTCATGACCATCTTCAGCAGCAGGGTCTGGGTGCGGGTGATCGGGACGGTCGGGCGCCGGGTGTGCCAGGGGCCGAGCTCGCTGTCGCTGTAGCCGAGCGCGGTGTCGACGCCGTTGTGGATGATGTTGCCGCCGATGAAGCCGGTCAGCACGGCCAGCAGGGTGTAGTAGAAGGCGCTCAGGCCGAGCCCGCTGTGGGTGCCGATCGGGTGGCCGACCCGGGTGGTGACGGCGAGCGGGTCGGCGAGCAGCAGCCGCGCGGTGGCGCTGGTGCCCGTGCCGGAGGCAGTGGGCGGCACGGCCGCGGTCAGCTCCTTGCCGAGCGCCAGCGAGGCCTGGTGGGCGGCGGACTGGGTGATCTGGGAGGCCAGCGAGGAGCCGAGGCTGCCGAGGCCGGGGTTGGTCAGCACCGTCAGGGTGGGCCGTTCGGTGGCCCGGCCGGTGGTCAGTGCCGCCACGTCGGCGGTGAACGCCTGCGGGACGAGCAGCGCACCGTAGACCTTCCCGGTGGAGAGCTGGTCCATCGCTTCGGCCTGGTCGACCTGGCGCCAGTCGACGGTGTTGCCGGGCGTCCCGGCGACGATCTCCCGGGTGAGCCGCGCGCCCAGGCTCTCCGTCCGGCCCGGCGGCGGCGGGCCCTGATCCGCGTTCACCAGGGCGATCGGGAGCCGGTGCAGGTGCCCGGTCGGGTTGAGGATGCCGCCCATGTAGAGCAGCGAGAGCACCACGGCCAGCAGGCCGCACAGGATGCTCGGAACGAGCCACAGCTTCGCGTGGCGGGCGAGCACGAGGGCCCGCGCCTGCCGGGGACCGTCCTGGGAGCCTGCGGACGCCATGCCACCCCTCGGATTCGGGCGCAACCTGGTGCTGCTGCCGATGCGGTGGGAAGTCGTTCCGTGGCGGCCCGGCGGCAAAACCCCACGTCACCCGATCCGCCCCGCCGTGCCTCGCCGCGCCCCGGCCGGGGCAGCCGGGACAGAAGGTAAAGGTTCTACCAAGTACGCAAGTATCGGCCTCCGCGCGGTCTATGCTTCTGGAGGTTTGAAGAAGGCACCTCGTTCGGTGAGGCTTCTTCACGGACACAGGCCACTGATCCGACGACGTCGAGAGACGCCCAGGGTTAGGACAGATCTTCCCGACCTAAGGGTTGATCCGAAGTGGCTTCCGGCCCGACCGGGCTGGACACGCCGTGGAGTGCCAAAGCTCTGACGAGTTGGGGTGAACCGGCGGTCGCTTCGCGCGCCGGCGAACTCCTTGCCGCGTCGATCACACGCACCACGGGGTGCGTCGACCGGGAGGAGGCGAGAGACATGGATTGCAGTAGTCCGGGCCACAGTTGCCCCTGCCCCCGCTTGCCCTCGCACACTCCCGGCACGCGGTAACGACCCTCCCTGCGCACAGCTCTGACGGCTCATCACCTCGACACCCGGCTTCGCCGTGCCCGAACGGGCCCGCACCGCCGGGTGGCGATGCGCCGCGCCCGTCCGCAGGGGGATCGCCGCCGTGCGCCCCCGATCGCCCCGCCTGCCCGGGGCCCACGGGAGGATCGTCATGACCACCAACGCCACGCTCGACTCCAAGGTCCCCGCCCCGCGTTCAGCGGTACTGGACGACGCCCACGTCGGCGACATCAAGGGTGCGCTCGGCACCATCCGGCTCGACGACACCACGCCGCGCCACGGCCTGTCCGCGCGGCTCAAGACCCTGCTGGCGATCGTGGGCCCCGGCCTGATCGTGATGGTCGGCGACAACGACGCGGGCGCCTTCTCGACGTACGGGCAGGCGGGGCAGAACTACGGCACGCAGCTGCTGTGGACGCTGCTGATGCTGGTCCCGGTGCTGTACGTGAACCAGGAGATGGTGCTGCGCCTGGGCGCTGTCACCGGTGTCGGGCACGCCCGGCTGATCCTGGAGCGCTTCGGGAAGTTCTGGGGCGCGTTCAGCGTCATCGACCTGTTCCTGCTGAACGCGCTGACGCTGGTCACGGAGTTCATCGGCGTCACCCTGGCGGCCGGGTACCTCGGGCTGCCGAAGGTGGCCGCGGTGGTGCTGGCGGCGGTGGTGATCATCGCCTCGGCGTTCACCGGCTCGTTCCGGCGTTTCGAGCGCGTCGCCGTCACGCTGTGCGTGGGTTCGCTGCTGCTGGTGCCGATCTACTTCATGGTCCACCCGAAGACCTCGCAGATGGCGCACGACTTCACGGTGCCGAGCATGCCGGGCGGCTCCGGCCAGCTGGCGGCCGTGATGCTGGTGATCGTCTCCATCGTGGGCACCACCGTCGCCCCGTGGCAGCTGTTCTTCCAGCAGTCGTACGTCATCGACAA
>NZ_JBHWIR010000030.1:0-2478 GCF_042731835.1 Kitasatospora sp. NPDC059817
GGCAGCCGTATGGCGCAGAACTCGGCCTGGTGTCCGGCGGCGCGCAGCCGGTCGACGGCGAGCTGGCAGAGCCGCCCGGCGGTGGTGGAGTCGACCCCGCCGCGCATTGCGTCAACCCCCGGGCGGGCCCCCGCCCCCCCCGGCGGGGGCCCCGCCGGAGTGGACCGCCAGGGGGGGAATCCCGACGGCCCCGGCCTCGTGGGGGCGAGCAGGTCTACCAGCGGCGGCGCGGCGGTTCCGGGTTGAGCTTGGCGGTGAGCGCCGAGAGGAAGGTCGGGAGCCTGTCGACCATGGCCTTGGGGACCGGGGTGGTCTGGACGGTGTCCCGCCTCACGTCCTGGAGGACGAGGGTGTAGGCGCCGTTCTCCTCGACGAGTTCGGCGGCGTAGAGCAGTGTTCCCGTTGAGGTTTCCATCAGGGGCCCTGGCTAGGCTCGGGTGTCGTTGAGCCAGGCGGTCCACGCCGCGGTGGCCTGCGGCTCGTCGGCGTACTCGGCGAACAGGTGGTGGCCGAGCCAGATCGGCACGTTCCAGGTGCTGCCGTTGAAGAACCGGTAGAGCGCGTCCGGGCCGCGCAGACCGACGAAGTCGGTGCTGAGCCAGTCCACGACCACCTCCTCCGGACGGCCGTCCGCATCCGGGAGGTCAAGCGACAGCCGGTCGCCGACGGTCGCATCGTCGGCGAGGCCGAGGCGGCGGCGCAGCGCGGCGAAATCGGCCGGGTCGGCGGTGGGTTCGGGGCGCTGGGCCCTGACGTAGACGGCGGGGCGGCCGGCGAAGTGGCGCAGGTACTCGGCGAGGCCGTGCTGGTAGAAGTCGACGTACTTCTCGGCCACGTCCGACTTGGCGTCCCACCTCCAGGCCTCGTCGACGATGCCCGTGTGCACCCAGTGGATCCCCATCCGCAGGCGGCTCGTTCCGCCGTCGGCGGGCTCGATGCGGTAGCTGAGCGTGTTGGAGAAGCCGCCGTCCTGGGTTGCCCGGACGGCGAAGTGCCGCGGCGGCTCCCAGGCCACGACGGTGGAGTCGCCCCGGGTGGCCTTTCCGCCGACGCGCGGCTCGACCTCCATCGGGTACAGCCAGCCCAGGTTGCCGGCGCCGGTGGCGACCGCGTCCCAGACCTGCTCGGGTGTGGCGGGCAGGTCCTGTTCCCGGCGGACCTCGAACTCTCGGGCCATGGTCGGTGCTCCTTCGTCCTCGTTCATGGGTCAGTAGGTGAGCGGGAGGGCGCTCAGGCGCCGTTGCAGCGGGTTGGGCCGCCAATCGAGCACAGCGCCGTCGGCCAGCCGCAGCTCGGGCAGCCGGCGGACCAGCGTGCCGACGGCCACCTCCGCCTGGAGCCTGGCGAGCGGGCCGCCGAGGCAGAAGTGCGGGCCGTGGCCGAAGCTCAGGTGCCGGTTGCCGGGGCGGGTCAGGTCGAGCCGGTCGGGGTCCTCGAAGCGCTCGGGATCGCGGTTGGTCGCGCCGAGGAACAGGTACACCAGCTCGCCCTCGCGCAGGAGTTGCCCGCCGATCTCCAGGTCCTGCGCGACGACCCGGACGATCGCCTGGGTCACCGTGTCGTAGCGGGCCAGTTCCTCGACGGCGCCGCGGACCAGCCCCGGATCCGCGCGCAGCCGGGCCAGCTGGTCGGGGTGGCGCAGCAGGGCGAGCATGCCGTTGCCGACCAGGTGGGTGGTGGTCTCGCCACCGGCGGTGATCAGGACGAAACAGGTGGACAGCAGTTCGGAGTCGGTGAGCCGGTCGTCCTGCGTCTGGGTGGCGACCAGGGCGCTGATCAGGTCGTCACCTGGCTCGGACCGGCGCCGGCGGACGAGCCGGGCGAGGTACTCCTCGTACTGCCCGATCGCCTCCTCGGACTTGTCGATGTCCTCGCCCAGCCGGCCGAAGCGGCGGAACCAGGTCTCGACCTGCGGACGGTCCTCGGGCGGGATGCCGAAGAGCTCGCAGACCACGGACATCGGGAACGGGGAGGCGACCGCCTCGATCAGGTCCATGGTGGGCCCGGCCGCGACCGCCTCGTCGATGAGCCGGTCGACGATCCGCTGGACGCCGTCGCGCAGGGCTTCGACGCGCCGGGCGGTGAAGGCGCGGTTGGCCAGCCTGCGCAGCCGGGCGTGGTCCGGCGGGTCGGTGTTGGACATCACCCGGCCGAGCCGGTCGGAGAGCCTGCTGAGGGCCTTCAGGTCGCCGCCCAGGCCGCCGAGGGCGCGGGTCATCCGGTCCCGGTCGTTGGACAGCCGCAGGTCGCTGAGGGCGGCCTCGACGTCGGCGTACCGGGTGAGGTACCAGATGCCCTGGGCGCTGCGGTGGACAGGGCTCTCGCGCCGCATGCGGGCGTAGAACGGGTACGGGTCCCGCCGGGCCTGGGGGGTGAGCAGGTCGGCGGCGAGGTCGTGGGGCGGGGCGAGGGGGCGCGCGCGCGGGGGCGCGCCGCCGGGGGGGGGGGGGCGTGGTTGCGGCGGCGCGCGCCCCGGGC
>NZ_JBHWIR010000030.1:2488-10611 GCF_042731835.1 Kitasatospora sp. NPDC059817
GGGCGTAGACGGGGTCGGGGCCCCGGGGGGCGTGGGGGGTGAGAGGGTGGGGGGGTTGGTGGGGGGGGGGGGGGAGGCCGGCCGTGGGGGGGGCCTCGTCCGTGGTGTCGGTCAGGTTCACTGCGGGCCGCGCTACCGCTGGGCTTCCATGGCGTCGGCGAGGCTCCTGGGCCGCATGTCGGTCCAGGACTTCTCGACGTACTGCAGGCAGGCGGCGTTGGTGTCGGGGCCGTGGACGACGGTCCAGCCGGCCGGGACGTCCGCGAACTGCGGCCAGAGCGAGTGCTGGTTCTCGTCGTTGACGAGCACGAGGAAGGTGCCGTCCTGGTCGTCGAAGGGGTTGGTCATGGGTCAGTCCTCCTGGTGGGAAAGGGTGGTGGTGCGATCGGCGTTACCAGCGCCATCGGCGCGATCGGTGTCACCGGTGGCCTCGGCGAGCCTGGCGGCCAGGATCGGTCCGATCTGCGCCAGCGAGCCGGTTTGGGTCATCCGGTCGTGCCGGGTGGTGATCTCGTGCGATTCGATCCGGCCGGCGACGTACGGGCGCCAGATTTCGGGCCCCGCGTTGTCCTCGGCCCGGTCGATCGTGGAGTTGAACAGCAGCAGGTCTCCGTCGAAGTCGCCGGGGACGAAGTCGACCGCCAGCCTGGCGTTGTTGATCATGATCTCGACGATCACCTCGATCTGTCGCTCGTTCAGGCCGGCCAGCGCGCTGCCCCGCCGGTTCAGGACCTCGGCGACCTCGGCGTAGGTGATCTCCTGGTCGCCCAGCTCGTCCGGGTCGACGTCGAGCACCCCGACGAGCACGTCGCGCACGGTGGGCACCGGCACCTCCGCGAACTGCACGTCCTTCACCGGGTAGGCGTCGAGGATCGCCAGCAGTGCGGTCCGCTCGCCGCGCGACTGCAGCTCGCAGGCGATCGCGTGGGCGATCAGCCCGCCGGCGGACCAGCCGAGCAGCAGGTACGGGCCCTCCGACTGGATCTTCTGGATCTGGTCGGCGTAGTCGGCCGCCATCTCCTCGTAGGACGTCGGCAGGGTTTCGGGCCGGCCGAGGCCGCGCGCCTGGATGGCGTAGACCGGGTGCTGCGGGCGGAGGTGGTTCAGCAGTCCGCTGTACGACCAGCTGATGCCGCCGCCGGGGTGGATGCAGAACAGCGGTGTGCCGGTCCCGGTCGAACGCAGCGGCAGCACCACGTCCAACGCGTCGTCGGGATCGTCCATGAGCAGACGCTCGGTGAGACCGGCCACGGTCGGCGCCTCGAACAGCATGCGCAGGCCCAACTCCAGACCGAGGGTCTCGCGGACCCGCGAGGCCAGGCGGGCGGCCAGCAGCGAGTGCCCGCCCAGATCGAAGAAGTTGTCGTCGATGCCCACCCGCTCCCGGCCGAGGACCTCGGCGAACAGCCCGCACAACAACTGCTCCTGCGGCGTCCGGGGGCCGCGCCCGGCGTCCGACGCCCCGTACTCCGGGGCCGGCAGGGCGGCCCGGTCGAGCTTGCCGTTGGCGGTCAGCGGCAGCGCGTCCACGGTGACGAACGCCGCCGGCACCATGTAGTCGGGCAGTTCTCGGCGCAGCCGGCCGGACAGTTCCCCCGCCTCGGGCGCGCCCGCGGGGGCGGGCACCAGGTTGGCCACCAGTCGTTTGTCGCCCGGCCGGTCCTCCCGGGCGACCACCGCCGCCTGGGCGACGCCGGGGCAGCCCGCCAGGACGGCCTCGATCTCTCCGGGCTCGATCCGCAGGCCGCGCAGCTTGACCTGGTGGTCGGCGCGTCCGGCGAAGTCCAGTGTGCCGTCGGTCCGCCACGACGCGAGGTCGCCGGTGCGGTACATCCGGCTCCCGTCCGGCCCGTACGGGTCGGCGGTGAAGCGTTCCGCCGTCAGGCCGGCCCGCCCGAGGTAGCCGCGGGCCACGCCCGTCCCCGCGAGGTACAGCTCGCCGACCATGCCGGTCGGCACCGGGCGCAGCCCCGCGTCGAGCACGTAGGCGCGCATGTTCGCCATCGGCCGGCCGATCGGCACGGTCGCGGCGTGTTCGGGCAGGACGCCCACCGGGTGGCAGGTGGCCAGGGTGGTGGCCTCGGTGGGCCCGTAGCCGTTGACCACCTCGATGCCGGGGCAGGCCGCCAGCACCCTGGCGACGGCGGCCGGGGAGACCACGTCGCCGCCGGTCCACACCTCGCGCACCCCGGCGAGCAGCCCCGGGCGCTCCTCGGCGACCAGGCGGAACAGTCCGGCCGTGAGCCACAGTCCGGTCACCCCGTACGAGGTGATCGTGTGCTGGAGCAGGTCGAGGTCGAGCTGCTCCGGCGGCGCGACCACGACCCGGCCGCCGTTGAGCAGCGGCACCCACAGCTCGTAGGTGGAGAGGTCGAAGGCCGTCGGGGAGTGCATCAGCACCCGCTCGTGTCCGCCGCCGCGGAACTCGGGGGTCAGCGCGTGGCCCACCACGTCATGGTGGGTGACAGCCACGCCCTTCGGTCGACCGGTCGAGCCGGAGGTGTACATGATGTACGCCAACTGTCCGGGTTCACAGCGGACTTCGAAGCCGGAGGGATCGGCGGCCTCGGACTGCACCAGCGCGGTGAGCACCTCCTGGGTGAGCACCAGGGCGGCCCCGCTCTCCCGCAGGATCAGGTCGATCCGGGAGGAGGGGAAGCGCGAGTCCAGCGGCACGTAGGCACCGCCGGCCTTGATGATCGCCAGGATCGCCACGACCAGCTCCGCCGAGCGCTCCAGCAGCACCGCGACCGGGGTCTCCGGCCGTACGCCCTGGCGGATCAGCGCCCGCGCCAAGCGGTTGGCCCGCTGGTCGAGCTCCGCGTAGGTCAGTTCGGTGCCGCCGGCCACGACCGCGACCGCCTCCGGGGTGGCTCGCACCTGGCGGGCGAACAGCTCCGGCACCGCGGCCTCGGGCAGCTCGGCCGCGGCACCGTTGGACCCGGCGAGCAGTCGGCGGCGTTCCTCGACGGGCATGATGTCGATCCGGCTGATCGGCCGGTCGGGGTCGGCGACCGCCGCGCGCAGCAGACGGGCCAAGCGCTCGAACAGCAGCTCCACGGTGGGCGCGTCGAACAGGTCGGTGGCGTACTCCACCGCACCGACCAGGCCGTCGGGGGTGCCGTCCGGGCGGAACTGCTCGGCCAGGCTGAACGTCAGGTCGACCCGGGACGTGCCGGTGGGCGCCTCCAGGTGGCCGGTCTCCAGCCCCGGCAGCGCGAACTCGCCGACCGGTGCGTTCTGCAGGGCCAGCATGACCTGGAACAGCGGGTGGTGGGCCAGCGACCGAGCGGGGTTGACCACCTCGACCAGGTACTCGAACGGCACGTCCTGGTGGTCGTACGCGGTGAGCGCCTTCTGCCGCACCCGGCCGACGAGTTCGGCGAAGCCCGGGTCGCCCGCGGTGTCGGTGCGCAGCACCAGTGTGTTGACGAAGAACCCGACGAGCTCGTCCAGCGCCTGGTCGGTACGGCCGGCGATGGGGCTGCCGACCGGGATGTCGGTGCCGGCGCCGAGCCGGGTGAGCAGGGCCGCGAGTCCGGCCTGGAGCACCATGAACATGCTGGCGCCGTGCGCGGCGGCCAGGTCCCGCAGCGCTTGGTGCAGTTCGGCGTCCAGTCGGACCACGACCCGGTCACCCCGCTGGGAGGCCACCGGCGGCCGCGGCCGGTCGGCGGGCAACTGCAGCTGCTGCGGGACGCCGGCCAGCTCCTCCTTCCAGTAGGCCAGTTGCCGGGCGAACAGGCTGTCCGGGTCGGCGGCGTCACCGAGCAGGTCGCGTTGCCAGGCGCTGTAGTCGGCGTACTGCACCGGCAACGGGGACCACTGCGGGGCCTCGCCCCGGCAGCGGGCCGCGTAGGCCGCGGCGAGGTCACCCGAGAGCGGGCCCATCGACCAGCCGTCGGCCGCACTAGGCTCCACCACGACCAGCAGCACGTGCCGGTCGGGGGCGAGGACGTACAGCTCCGCCCGGACCGGCGGCTCCGCCGCGAGGTCGAAGCCGCACTGCGCCGTCTCCGCCAGGCGCTCCGCCAACCGGCTCTCGTCGAGCTCGACCACCGGCAGTGCGGGGTGCGCCTGCGCGGCGCTCAGCACGACCTGGTGGGGCACGCCGTCCGTCTCACGGAAGACCGTCCGCAGGCTCTCGTGCCGGGCGACCACGTCCGCGAGCGCGGCGTGCAGGGCCGGGCGGTCCAGTTCGCCGGTCAGGCTGAGCGCGAGCGGCATGTTGTAGGTGGCGCTCGGCCCGTCCATCCGGTGCAGGAACCACAGGCGGCGCTGGGCGAAGGACAGCGGAACCCGGTCGGGGCGCGGCTGGGCGGTCAGCGCGGGCCTGGCCGTTCCGGAGCCGTCGAGGCGGGCCGCCAGGGCGGCCACGGTCGGGGTCTCGAACAGGGTCCGGACCTCCAGCTCCGCACCGAGGGTCGCCCGGACCCTGGAGGCGAGCCGGGTCGCCAGTAGCGAGTGCCCGCCCAGGTCGAAGAAGCTGTCGTCGACGCCGACCTGTGTCAGCCCGAGCACCTCGGCGAAGAGCTCGGCGAGGAGCTGCTCCTGCGGGGTGCGCGGCGCCCGTCCGACCGCGACCGGGCCGAGGTCGGGGGCGGGCAGCGCGCGGCGGTCGAGCTTTCCGTTGGCCGTCAGGGGCAGCGCCTCCAGCACCACCAACGCCGACGGGACCAGGTAGTCGGGCAGCCGGCCACGCAGCCAGTCACGGATTTCGCCGATGAGGGCACCGGTACCCCGGCTGCCGGTCGGGCGGTTGGTCAGCGCCGCCAGCGGCCTGCCGGTGGTCCCGGCCGGCCGGTACGGCTCGACCGGGGAGCCGTGAAGCCCCTGCGGGTCGGTGAAGACGACATCCACGGCGTCCGCCGCAGTGGCCGACCAGGTGACGGACACCGAGCGGCCGAACTCCGACCCGAGGGCGTGGAAATCCTCCGGGTCAGGGAGGTCGCCGTCCTCCGGGGCGTGCAACCGTTCCAGCAGTTCGGCGAGCGAGCCGTCCCCGCTCTGTACTGCCCTGGCCAGAGCCGCTTCCCGCGCCACGCGGCGGTTCGGCACCCCGGTGATCCGCAGCACGTCGGCGGGCGGCTGGGCGAGCAGCTCGCGCAGTTCGGCCGGCCCGGCGACCTGCTGCCCCCACGCCAGCTCGACCGACCGGTCCGGGCCCGCCGGGGTGACCGGTGGCTTGCGCAGGGTGACGTCGTAGCGGTAGCGGGTCAGCTCGTTGTGGTGGCGGCCCCGCTTGACCTCCACGGTCACCGCGCCGATGCCGGCGCCTGCATCGGCGCCGCTCTCGCGGTCGCGGTCGCGCAGGACGGTGAAGAAGTCCGGGTCGACCAGGAGTTCCTTCTCCACCAGCAGGGACTGCTCCACCGCGCGCCGCACGGCGGGCAGGTCGGCGCCGTCGGCGGCCCGGTGCAGTTGGACGGCGGTGGCCAGCGGGCGCAGCAGTCGCAGGTTGCGGACGTCGCCGACGAAGAGCGCGCCGCCGGGGGCGAGCAGTCGCATCAGTTTCCCGATGACGTCGGTGAGGTAGTCGGCGGAGGGGAAGTACTGCACCACCGAGTTGATGACGATGGTGTCGAAGTGCCCGGCGGGCAGGCCGTCGGTGTCGTGTGCCGGGCGGGTGTGCAGGACGACGCGGTCGGCCAGTTGCTCCTGCCGGGCGATCTGGGCGGCCAGCGCGTCGATCGCGGTGGCGGAGAAGTCGGTCGCCCAGTAGGTCTCGCAGTGCGGTGCGATCTGCGAGAGGAGCAGACCGGTGCCGACGCCGACCTCCAGCACGCGGCGGGGGCGCAGGGCCAGGATGCGGGCCACGGTGGCGTCGCGCCATTCCCGCATCTGCTCGACGGGGATCGGGCTCGCGTCGTAACTGCTGTTCCAGCCGACGAAGTTCTGGCCGAAGGCGGTTTCCTCGGGGGTGATGGGCAGGGCGTCGTAGATGTCCCGCCACTCGCCCACGTGGTCGGCTTCGCGGCTGTCGTCGCGGCCGGTGTCCCGGCGCGGGACGACGTAGCCGATGAGCCGGTCGTCCTGGGCGAGGACGGCGGCCCGGGCGACGGCGGGGTGCTCGGCCAGGGCCGTCTCGATCTCGCCGGGCTCGACCCGGAAGCCGCGCACCTTCACCTGGTCGTCGGCGCGGCCGACGTACTCCAACTGCCCGTCAGCGCGCCAGCGCACCACGTCCCCGGTGCGGTACATCCTCCCTCCTTGCCCGCCACCGGGCAGGAGGGGCCCAGAACCGTCCGCCTCGAACGGGCAGGCGACGAACCGGCCCGCCGTCAGGGACGGCCGGTTCAGGTAGCCGCGCGCCAGGCCCGCGCCGGCGACGTACAGCTCGCCGGGCACGCCGGGCGGCACCGGCCGCAGCCGCTCGTCCAGCACGTACACCCGCGCGTTGGCGATCGGCCGCCCGATCGGCGGCGTGCCCGATCCGGCTGCGAGGGGGTCGCTCATCGTCGCGCACACCGTCGTCTCCGTCGGACCGTACGCGTTGACCATCCGCCGCCCCGGGGCCCAGCGCGCCACCAGCTCCGACGGGCAGGCCTCGCCCGCCACCACCAGGGTCGACACCGTCACCGCGCCCTCCGGCAGGGCCGCCAGGACGGACGGGGGCACGGTCGCGTGGGTCACCGCGAGCCCCGGGTCCGTCAGCGCGGCGACCGGCTCCGCCGCCGGAGGCAGCACCAGGGCCGCACCGCACAGCAGCGCGGTGAAGATCTCCGACACCGAGGCGTCGAAGCTGGGCGAGGCGAACTGCAGCACCCGGCTGCCGGAGTCGATCGCGAACCGCTCGATCTGGGCGGCGACCAGACTGGCCACGCCGCCGTGGGCGACCACGACGCCCTTGGGGCGCCCGGTCGAACCCGAGGTGTAGATCACGTACGCCGGATGCCGGACATCGAGGGCGACCACGGGATCCGTGTCCGGCGACTCGGAGGCCTCGGAGGCCTTGGCGACCAGCGCCGGATCGTCGACCACCAGCGCCGGGCGGGCGTCCTCCAGCATGTACGAGATCCGCGCCGCCGGGTACGCCGGATCCACCGGCAGGTACGCGGCGCCCGCCTTCAGGACACCCAGGACAGCCACCACCGACTCCACCGAACGCGGCAGCGCCACCGCCACGACCTGCTCCGGACCGACCCCACGGGCGATCAGCGCATGCGCGAACCGGTTCGCCCGGGAGTTCAGCTCGCGGTACGTCAACTCGGCACCACCGGACACCAGGGCGAGCGCGTCCGGCGTCGCCGCCACCTGCACCGCGAACGCCTCCGGCACCGGCACGGCGGCCACCTCGCGGGCGGTCGCGTTGCCGCGCTCCAGCAGCCGGTTCCGCTCGTCGGAGTCGAGGAGGTCGATCCCCCCGATCGCCCGGTCAGGATCGGCGGTGACCGCCTCCAGCAGGAGCGTCCAGCGCCGCACGAGGGCCTCGACCGTCGAACGGTCGAACAGGTCAGTGGCGTACTCCGCCGCGCCGGCGATCCCAGCCGGTTCCCCGGCCGGACCGAATTGCTCGACGAGGCTCACCCCGAGGTCGAACTTGGCGGTTCCGGTGGCCACCGCGTAGGTGGCGACCTCCAGGCCGGGCAGCGAGAACCGGCCCATCGGGGCGTTCTGCACGGCCAGGATCGTCTGGAACAACGGGTGGTGGGACAGCGACCGGGATGGGTTCAGCACCTCCACCAGGTGCTCGAACGGCACGTCCTGGTGGGCGTACGCCGACAGTGAGGTCTCCCGCACCCGCCCGAGCAGTTCGGTGAAGCTCGGATCACCGCTCGTGTCCGTCCGCAGCACCAGCGTGTTCACGAAGAACCCGACCAGCTCGTCCAGCGCCTCGTCCGTGCGCCCCGCGATCGGACTCCCGATCGGGATGTCCGTCCCCGCCCCCAGCCGCGTGTACAACGCTGCCAGCGCCGCCTGCAGCACCATGAACAGACTGGTGCCGGTGTTCCGCGCCAACTCGGTCAGAGCGGCGTGCAGTTCGGGGCTCAGCTCCAGACCGACGTGGTCTCCGTGCCAACCGGCGACGGCCGGCCGCGGCCGGTCGGCGGGCAGCTGGATCAGCTCCGGCAGGTCGGACAGCTGGCGCTTCCAGTAGTGGAGGTGGGCGGGGGACCCCCGCT
>NZ_JBHWIR010000030.1:10621-53054 GCF_042731835.1 Kitasatospora sp. NPDC059817
GGCTTCACGTTGGCTCGGTGCTCGGCCCCCGGGCTCGGGGGGTGGGGGGCGTCGCCGAGCAGCTCGCGCTGCCACAGCGTGTAGTCCGCGTACTGCACCGGCAGGGCCGCCCGGCTCGACGTCCGGCCCTCGCAGCGGGCCGCGTACGCCTCGGCCAGGTCACGGGCCAGCGGGCCGGTGGACCAGCCGTCACCGGCGATGTGGTGCATGACCAGCAGCAGCACGTGCTCGTCCGGCGCCAGCTCGAACAGCTCCGCCCGCAGCGGCGGCTCCGCCGCCAAATCGAAGGGCCGCCGGGCGAACTCGGCGAGCCGGTCGTGCAGTTCGGCCTGTGAGACCTCGGTCAGCCCGGCCCGGAGCCGGGCCTCGGCCGGGTCCAGGACCCGCTGGCACGGGACGCCGTCGACCTCCGGGAACACCGTCCGCAGGCTCTCGTGCCGGGCCACCACGTCGGCCAGTGCCTCGTCCAGCGCCGCCCGGTCGAGCGTTCCGGTCAGTTGCAGCGCCAGCGGGATGTGGTAGGTCGCGGCGCTGCCGTCCATGCGGTGCATGAACCAGAGCCGACGCTGGGCGAAGGAGAGCGGCACCGCCTCCGGCCGCTCGTGAACGGTCAGCGCCGGACGGACGCGGCCAGCCCCGGCCAACGCCTCGGCCAGCCCCGCAGCGGTGGGCGCCTGGAAGAGCGCGCGCAGCCCGAGCTCCACACCGAGCACCGAGCGCACCCGCGCGGTCAGCCGGGTGGCGAGCAGGGAGTGCCCGCCCAGGTCGAAGAAGTCGTCGTCGACACCGACCTGCGCCCGGCCCAACACCTCGGCGAACAGCTCGCAGAGGATCTGCTCCTGCGGCGTGCGCGGCGCCCTCCCGACCTCGGCCGAACCGAGGTCGGGAGCGGGCAGCGCGGCGCGGTCCAACTTGCCGTTGGGCGTCAGCGGCAGCACGTCCAGCACCGTGAACACGGCCGGCACCAGGTAGTCCGGCAGCCGGTCGCGCAGGTGCGCCGCCAGCTCCACCGGACGGACGGCCACGTCGGGACGGGCCGCCACGTAGCCGACGAGCCGGTCCTCCCGGGCCACGACGGCGACCTGGGCGACCCCGGGATGCTCGGCCAGGGCCGCCTCGATCTCGCCGAGTTCGACCCGGAAGCCGCGCACCTTCACCTGCTGGTCCGCCCGGCCGACGTACTCCAACTCGCCGTCGGCCCGGCGGCGCACCACGTCCCCGGTACGGTACATCTGGCCGCCCGCCTCGAACGGGCAGGCGACGAAACGACCCGCCGTCAGGCCAGGCCGGTTCAGGTACCCGCGCGCCAGCCCCGGCCCCACGACGTACAACTCCCCCGCGACGCCCGGCGGCACCAGGCACAGCCGCTCGTCCAGCACGTACACCCGGAAGCCCGCGACCGCACGGCCGATCGGCGGCACGCCGGAGCCCGCCGCCAGCGGGGCGCTCATCGTCGCGCACACCGTCGTCTCCGTCGGGCCGTACGCGTTGACCATCCGGCGCCCCGGGGCCCAGCGCGCCACCAGCTCCGGCGGGCACGCCTCACCCGCCACCACCAGGGTGCCGGCCGCGAGGTCGGCGCCGTCCAGCGCGGCCAGGGCCGAGGGCGGCAGCGTCACATGGGTGACGTCGAGCCGGCGGTCCGTCAGGGCCTCCAGCGGGGCCCCGGACGGGGCGAGCACGAGGGCGGCACCGGTCAGCAGGGCGCTGCACAGGTCCCAGAACGACGCGTCGAAGCTGGGCGAGGCGAACTGGAGGACCCGGCTGCCCGGCGCCAGGCCGAGCCGATCGACCTGCGCCGCCACCAGACCCGACACCCCGCCGTGGGCGACCACGACGCCCTTGGGGCGGCCGGTCGAACCCGAGGTGTAGATCACGTACGCCGGATGCCGGACATCGAGCGCGACCACCGGATCCGTGTCCGGCCGGCCTCCGTCGCCCACCATCGCCGGGTCGTCGACCACCACCGAAGGACGGGCGTCCGCCAACATGAAGTCGATCCGCGCCCGCGGGTACGCCAGATCCACCGGCAGGTACGCCGCCCCGGCCTTCAGCACGCCCAGGACCGCCACCACCGACTCCACCGAGCGCGGCAACGCCACCGCCACCAGCTGCTCAGGCCCCACACCCCGCGCGATCAACGCATGCGCGAACCGGTTCGCGCGAGCGCTCAACTGCCGGTATGTCAACTCCTGATCACCGCACGCGAGCGCGACCGCATCCGGCGTTGCCACCACCTGCGCCGCGAAGAGCTCCGGCAGGCTCACCGCTGCCGCCCCGCCCTCGGCGACGGGCAGCAGCTCGCGGCGCTCCTCGGCCGACAGCAGCTCGATCCCGCCGATCGGCTGGTCGGGCGCGGCGGCAACCGCGGCCAGCAGCCTGGTCCACCGGTCGGCCAGGGCCTCGACCGTCGAACGGTCGAACAGGTCGGTGCTGTACTCGACCGCACCGCTGAGCCCGGCCGGCGCGCCGTCGGGCCCGTGCTCCTCCGCGAACCCGAAGGTCAGGTCGAGCCGCGCGGTCCCGGTGAGCACGGTCACCCCGGAGACCCGGAGGCCCGGCAGCTCGAAGTCACCGCCCGGCGCGTTCTGCACGACCAGCCCGGTCTGGTACAGCGGGTGGTGGGAGAGCGAGCGGGACGGGTTCAGCGCCTCCACCAGGTGCTCGAACGGCACGTCCTGGTGCGCGTACGCCGACAGCGCCGTCTCCCGCACCCGCCCCAGCAGCTCCGTGAAGCTCGGGTCGCCGCTGGTGTCCGTCCGCAGCACCAGGGTGTTGATGAAGAACCCGACCAGCTCGTCCAGCGCCTCGTCGGTGCGGCCCGCGATCGGGCTGCCGATCGGGATGTCCGTGCCCGCGCCCAGCCGGGTGTACAGCGCCGCGAGCGCGGCCTGCAGCACCATGAACAGGGTCGCACCCGAGCGCCGCGCCAACTCCACCAGCGCCGCGTGCAGTTCGGCGTCGATCCGGAGCTCCAGCAGGTCGCCGCCGTACGACATGGTGGCCGGGCGCGGCCCGGCCGCAAGCCCCAGCACCGGCGCGGGGCGCCCCGGCCGCCCCCCCCGGCCCCGCGTGCCGGGTTCGGCGGGCGCCCTGGAGCGACGGCCTACCGATGCGACGGTCCCACCTATGTGACAGGCCTGCCTCTGTGACAGGCCTGCCGATGCGACGGGCCTGCCGATGCGATGGCCTACCGGCGCGAAGCCGTTACGACTGGCTGAAGACCGGGAGGTAGCCACCGGACTGGCCGGCGGCCTTCGGGTGGTAGCTCTCGTCGACCGGCAGGGTGGCGCTGTTGAGCCAGGTGGTCAGCGAGCCGCAGATCTCGTGCTCGGTGAAGATGCTGCGCACGTCGCCGAAGCTGAAGCCGGCGTTGGCGACCCGCTTGGCGATGACCTCGTCCAGCGTGTCGGCGGCGCCGTTGATCGCGGCACGCTTGGTGTCACTGATGCCGAGGATGCAGCTGCCGCCGATCTTGTAGAGGTGCGGGTAGCCCAGCACCACCACGTGGGCGTTCGGCGCCTTGGTGTGGATCGTCGAGTACACCTTGTCCAGCTGGGCGGGCAGGGTGTTGCGGGCGTAGTTCTGGGCCGCGCTGACGGCGCTGAGGCAGGTGCTGTCCGACTCCAGCACGCAGGTCTTCATGGTGTCGGCGAAGCCGGCGTCGTTGCCGCCGACCGACAGGCTGACCAGCGTGGTGCTGGAGCTCAGCGCGGAGATCTGGTTGCTGAGGACGTCTCCGGTTCTGGCGCCGGAACACGCGACGAACGAGAAGGACGACGGCGAGTGCGCGTTCTTCCACAGGTACGGGTAGGCGTTGGTGCTTCGCTTGCAGTTGCCGCTGTCGCTCAGGTAGCTGCCGGCACCGACACCGGCGGAGTAGGAGTCCCCGAGGGCGACGTAGTTGACGCTCGCCGCATTCGCGGATGAAGCGGTGAACAACGTGGTCAGAGTGAGCAGAGCCGCTATCGCGGCAACGGACATGGCGCGCGCTGGACGGAGCATGGCACCTCCTGGTGTGGTATGGGTCACAGAAGTGATACCAGGCAGTAGGTGAACCGGGAAGCGGTCATGCCAAGGACATTGACGGGCAGTCCGACAACGCAGAAGTGAACCATCGGCCACAGGGCGTGAGTTGGCGCTGGTCAGCGCCGGTGTACGCCGACCGGCGTCGGTCATCGCGCGTAGACAGTGGTCGGTGAAAAAGTCAGCGAGTGGTCAGTTGGTAGTCAGGGCACGGCCAGGACACCGTCACGACACGGCCATCGCCAGGCCACCCCGCCGTACGACGCGTCGCGTCGCGCCGGTGCTCGCCAGGCACAGCGCGGCGCGAACCGGCACGACACGACCCGACTCCGCGCGAACCGACTTCTCACGCAAGGGCGTCAGCGCACGCGGGCTCCGGCACACGCGGACTCCGGCGCACGCGGACTCCAGCTCGAAGCCCTGACCGTGGATCAGGCGGACGGCGCCGTCACCCGGCAGCCCCTCCTCCGGCTACGTGAGGCCCGGGTGAGGCTCGCTAGGGCACACCGCATCCGGGTGGACGGCCTCCGGGTAACCGGCGTCCGGACACGCGGCATCCGGGTAGACGGCGCCGGGGAAGACCACGCAGCCCTCCACCGGCAGCTCCTCGATCGCCTCGTTCGCGGCGACCGGCACGCCGAGCCGGCGGGCGGCGGTGGCGACCGCCACCCGGGCCTGGCGCAGCCCGGGCGCGCCCCAGCCGAGCAGTTCGACGGCGAGTCCGGGCGCGACCAGCAGCCGCCGGTAGTGCCGGCCGGAGGCCGGGTCGGCCGCGCTCGGGCCGACCGCGCGCAGCGCCGCCGCCATCCGGACCCGCGCGCACTCGTGCCCGCCGTTGGCCGAGCCGACCCGGTCGTAGAGGTAACCGAGGTAGTACGGTCGGCCGATCACGGCCTGGGCCTCCTCGGCCGCCTCCCGGGCCAGCGCGGAGGCCGGATCCCCGGCGTCCTCCGGTTCCAGCGAGCCGCCGGGGAGCGAGCAGATCCCGTCCCTGGGGTTGACCAGGGTCAGCACCCGCCCGTCCGGAGCGAACAGCCACCCCCAGGACTGCTTCACCGGCAGCCCCTCGGGCACCTGCTCGCCCGGCCGCCACGGCCACCCCGCCGTGGGACGCCGGCGCACCCTGCCGAGCAGCTCGGCGATCTCCGCGCTGTACTCGATCCGGCTCATGCGTCCCCCTCTCGCTGTCGGGCTCGCCGGACCGGCAGTGCGCGGGACGGACCTGCGGAGCACGGTACGGAGCGGAGCGGCCGGAGCGGCGGCGTGGGGCACCGCGCGCTCCTGCTGTTGATCTTCTCCGAATCTTCCCCGAACAGGCGGTCGATGAACAGTCCCCAGCGCCGCATGGTGGATGGCAGGAGTGGAAACCCCCTGATCACCCCAGCGGCCCACCCCCCTCCTCCGACGGGGAAGCGGGCTCCGAAAAGCCCGGCAGCGGGAAGCCCGGTCGCGGGACCACCCCGGGCGGGAACGGCAGCCCGCGCGCGGCGTCGTCGGCCAGCTCGTCGAACACCTCGTGCACCGTCATCGGCCGCAACCGCCCGCCGGCCAGCGCCCAACCGCGCACCCACGGCCCGTCCGAGGCCGAGGCCCCGTGCGCCGGGACGCCCGGATCGCCGTGCAGCAGCAGCGCCCCCGCCCCGCCGCCGGCGACCCCCGCCGCCAGCGTCACGCAGAACGCCTCGGTGTCCCGCCCGGCGGGGTAGAGGCCGCCCGCCTCCACGCAGACCTCCACCGCCGAGCTGAGCTGCTCGCCGTCCTCCGGGCCGTGGCAGCGCAGCGTCAGCAGGTGGCAGCCCTCCCCCGCGCCCTCGGCCAGCGCGAGGTAGGCCGACGTCACGTACCCCATCACCGCCGCCAGCCGCCGCTGCCCGTCCGGGTCGTCGCCGACCGCCTCCAGCAGGGCCACGCCCGCGACGGACATCCGCACCCGCGCCCGGTGGTCGTCCAGCAGGACCGGGAGCAGTTCGGCCAGCCGCTCCCCCGCGTAGACGAAGGGCTCCCCGGCCAGCTCCGGATCGCCCGCGTACGCGACCCGGGCGGCGGGCGTCCGGGGGTCGAGGCCGAGCGCCGTGCAGTAGTCCTCGTAGTCACCCGCCTCCAGGACCCGCAGGTGCACCTCCAGGCCCTGCGCGTGCAGGGCCCTCAGCTGCTCCTCCGAGCGCCGCAGGTACTCCTGGTGGGCGAGCCGGCCGAACAGCCCGTACCGCGTGAGGCCGGCGAAGTCGGACGCAGCCGCCGCCACCGCGACCGCCACCGGCTGCGGCGGCGGAGCGCCCCGGGCCCGCCCGCCACGGCGCCCCCGCGCACCGGCCCCGCCCGCACGCCCTCCCGGCGGCCGGTCACCACCGGACGGCCGGGCCCCGCCGGGAGCACCCGGTCCGCCGTCCGCCCCGGCCCGCCGCCCGGCGCGCAGCAGCACCCGCCGGCGGACCCGCGACCGCCCGAAGACATCGACGGCCCCGGAACCCCGGCAGCCTCCACAACGCCCCGCACAACGCTCCGCAACCCCGGAGCCCTCACGACCCAACGACCACACCCGCATGGTTCCTCCCACCGACTAGCCCAGCACCGGACACCGCCGACCGCTCCGACCCTGGAGCCGCCGACGTCGAGGAACATACACAGAGCCACTGACAATCCACCCCAAGTAATCGAACACGCGCGCCCCAGGACCCCTGGGCTCCCGATCCGGACGGGATTGTCAGTACCGGACGTTAGGGTCGGGAACCATGCGACTGCCGCATGGAGACACAGCCCAATAGGCGGCAGCTTTGGGCGCACCAGCAGATCTGGCCGCAAAAGCAGCGAGTTGGATGGACCACTTCTGGACGACGATCCAGCTGTGACCGGGTGCGCCGTACAACGGCGAATGCCCGCCGGTGCAGGGCACCAGCGGGCAATCCCGAAATATCATTCCTCGAAGCGCTTGCCGTTCCAGCCCGCCGGAGTCACAACGGTGTTGCGTGCTCCGCCGTTGACCCAGTGCCAGTTGGCGGTGCTGGCCTCGCCGGTCCGTCCGGGCACGGAGGCCTGAGCGTGGGCCTCCTCGGTGCCGACCGGAACGGCCGCACCCGTCGCAGGGAAAGCCGTGACGACTGCCGTGCTTTCCGCACCCGTCTGGGCAAGCGCCACACCGGCACCGAGGCTGAACAGCGCAGTTGCCGCTACGCCAACTACTACACGCTTGATCACTATGGTTGTCCAAGGACTCGAAGGGGTCAGTTCTCACAGTGGACCAGCGGCCAGTAGACATTCGATCAACGCCAGTTGTGCGGCGAATCTCGGGGGCCTCGTGAAACAAGGAAAGCGGGCCCCACCCGAGAAGGCGGGGCCCGACCCATTTTCCTTGGGATCCACGATCCGGATCACCGCCGACGTCTGCGGCCGCCTGTCCCCTGATGCGGGTGAGAGGCTGAGGGCTGTGATGGACGGGGCTCTGTCGGTGGGTCCTGTGATACTCGGTACTGACCAGGCGCCGGCCGCGTGACCGGTGCTGACTCGGTGCTGACTCGGAGGACATGGAAGTGGCAAACATGCAGGTAGGGGCGCTGTAGTGCGACTGCTGCATACCTCCGACTGGCATCTGGGCCGTTCCTTCCACCGGGAGAGCCTGCACGACGCCCAGCGCGCCTTCCTGGACTACCTGGTGGACGTGGTCCGGGCCGAGCGCGTGGACGCCGTGCTCGTCGCCGGGGACGTGTACGACCGGGCGCTGCCGGGCCTGGACGCGGTCGCCCTGTTCGACGACGTGCTGCACCGGCTGGCCGGGCTGGGCGTGCCGACGGTGTTCATCAGCGGCAACCACGACTCGGCCCGCCGCCTCGGCGTCGGCGCCGGGCTGATCGGCCGGGCCGGCATCCACCTGCGCACCGACCCGGGCGAGTGCGCCGCCCCGGTGCTGCTGGCGGACGAGCACGGGCCGGTGGCGGTGTACGGGCTGCCGTACCTGGAGCCGACGCTGGTGCGCGAGCGGTTCGGGCTGGAGCGCGGCGGGCACGCGGCAGTACTCGGCGCGGCGATGGACCTGGTCCGGGCCGATCTCGCGGCCCGCCCGGCCGGCACCCGCGCGGTGGTGCTGGCGCACGCCTTCGTCACCGGCGGCACGGCGAGCGACAGCGAGCGGGACATCGCGGTCGGTGGCGTCGCCTCGGTGCCCGCCTCCGTCTTCGACGGCGTGCACTACGCCGCGCTCGGCCACCTGCACGGCTGCCAGACCCTCGCCCCGCACCTGCGCTACAGCGGCTCGCCGCTCGCCTACTCCTTCTCCGAGGTGGACCAGCGCAAGACCATGTGGCTGGTCGACCTCGCGGCCGACGGCTCGGTCGCCGCCGAGCGCGTCGACTGCCCGCGCCCGCGCCCGCTCGCCACCCTGCGCGACAGCCTCGACGCGCTGCTCACCAAGGACGAGTACGCGCCGTACGAGCAGGCCTGGGTGCAGGCGACGCTCACCGACGCGGCCCGCCCGAGCGAGCCGATGGAGAAGCTGCGCCGCCGCTTCCCGCACACCCTCCAGCTGCTCTTCGACCCCGAGGAGAGCGAGGCCGAGCCCTCCCGGTCGTACGCGGCCCGGGTCAGCGGCCGGGCCGACCTGGAGATCGCGGAGGGCTTCCTGCGGCACGTGCGCCCGGGTGCCGAGCCGGAGCCGGACGAGCTGGGCTGGCTGCGCGCCGGGTTCGAGAGCGTCCGGGAGACCACCGACCGGAAGGCGGACCTGCCCCGATGAGGCTGCACCGGCTCACCGTCAGCGCGTTCGGCCCGTTCGCGGGCAGCGAGAGCGTCGACTTCGACGCGCTCGCCGCCGGCGGCCTGTTCCTGCTGCGCGGCGCCACCGGCGCGGGCAAGAGCAGCGTGCTGGACGCGGTCTGCTTCGCCCTCTACGGCGACGTCCCCGGCACCCGGCGGGCCAACCGGCTGCGCAGCGACCACGCCGAGGCGCGCAGGCTGACCGAGGTCCGGCTGGAGCTGACGCTCGGCGGGCGGCGGCTGCAGATCACCCGGCTGCCGGAGCAGCGGCGGCCGAAGAAGATCGGCACCGGCACCACCGTCGAGCGGCCGCAGACCCTGCTGCGCGAGTGGGCCGCCGACGCGGGGGACGGCACGCCCGGCTGGCGGGCGGTGAGCAAGTCGCACCAGGAGGCCGGGGAGGAGATCCACCGGCTGATCGGCATGAACCGGGAGCAGTTCTGCCAGGTGGTGCTGCTGCCGCAGGGCGACTTCGCCCGCTTCCTCAAGGGCGACTCGGAGGAGCGCGGCAAGCTGCTGCGGCGGCTGTTCGACACCGAGCGGTTCCAGCACGTCGAGGGGTGGCTCGCGGAGCAGCGGCGCGTCCAGGAGGCCGCCGTCCAGGCCGGCCGTCGCCGTCTGCGGGATCTCGCCAGCAAGGCCGAGCAGGCGGCCGGCCCGGGCGCCGAGCCCGCCGAGGGCTGGGTGCCGGCCGAGGAGGACGCCGCCGACCTGACCGCCGGGGTGCTCGGCTGGGCGGCGATCCTGCGCAGCGGCGCAGCCGAACAGCGCACCGTCGCCGGGGCCGCGCTGGCAGGCGCCGAGGAGGCGCAACGCGCCGCCCAGGGCGAGCGCGCGGCCGCCGAGGAGCTGGCCGGGCGGCAGCGCCGCCACCGGCAGGCGCTGCTCCAGGCCGACCGGCTGGCCGCGTTCGAGCCCGAGGCGGCCCGGGACGGCCGGCGGCTGGCGGCGGCGCAGGCGGCCGTCGGGGTGGAGTCCGCGCTGCGGCTGCACGAGGGCGCGACCGAGGCGCACCGGCGGGCCCGGGAGGCCGAGCGACGGCACCGCGAGGTGCTGGCCGGCGACGGCGGCGCGGGCAGCGCTGCCGCCGGGGGTCCGGCACTCGCCGAAGCGGGGGCCGCCGAGCTGGCCGAGGCCGAACGCGAACTGCGGGCCGGGCTGGTCCGGCTGGAGGCCGCCGGGGCGGAGGAGCAGCGCTGCGCCGAACTCGCCCGCGAGCAGCGGAGCCTGGACGAGGAGCGCCGGCGGGCCGACGAGCTCGCCGAGGAGGCCGAGGACTGGCTGGCCGAGTACGACGCGCGGCTCGGCGGCCTCCAGGAGCAGCAGGACCGGGCCCGGGCGGCGGGCGCGCTGGTCGAGCAACTAGACGGCCGACGTGCCGAGTTGAGCACCCGCCTGGACGCCGCCCGGGAGCGCGACGGCCTGCGGGCCGAGATCGCCGCCGCCGAGCCGCGCGCTGCCGCCCTGCGCACCGCCGCGCTGGACGCCCGCGAGTACGGCCTCGGCCTGCGCGAGCGGCGGCTGGCTGGCATGGCCGCCGAGCTGGCCGAGCAACTGCGCACGGGCGAAGCGTGCCGGGTCTGCGGCTCACCCGAACACCCGGCACCCGCCGAGACCGCCGACGGCCGGGTCGGCGCCGACGACGAGGAGCGTGCCCGCCGGGCCCAGGCCACCGCCGAACAGGCCTGGACGGCAGCGGACCAGACCCTCACCGCGCTGCGGGTCCGCGAGGCCACCGCCACCGGCGCAGCCGGGCCGGAGGGCTCCGACGCGCTCGCGCAGGCCCTCGCCGAGCTGGACCGCGAGCACCGCGAGGCACTGCACTCGGCGGAGGCGCTCGGCCGGGTCGAGCAGGAGATCGCCCGTTTGTCGGCCGACCGGGACCGCCGGCTCGCCGAGCTGCGCGAGGCCCGGGAGCGCGCCGCCGTCCGTACCGACCGGCTCCAGGCGCTCCGGTACGAACAGCGCGAGCTCGCCGCACGGGTGGCCGCGGCCCGGGGCGAGGCGGCCTCCGTCGCCGCGCGGGCGGCCGCGCTGGAGCGGCTGGTCGAGCGGGTCGCCGCCGCGGCCGAGGCCTCGCGCGCCTGCGCGCAGGCGCTGGCCCGGCTCGGGGACGCCGAGGGCGAGCTCGCCGAGGCCGCCGCCGCAGCGGGCTTCCCGAGCCCCGAGGAGGCCCTGGCCGTGCTGCTCCCCCGCGCGGAGCGCGAGCGGCTGGCAGCCCGACTGGAGCGGCACCGGACGGAGTCCGCCGCCGTCCGGCACGAACTCGCGCTGCCCGATCTGGCCGAGGCCGCGGCCCGTCCGCCGGTCGACCTGCCCGCCGCCGCGGCCGCGCTCGGCGCCGCCACCGACCGGCTGGGCCGGGCCCACGCCGACCGCTCGGCGGCCGACGAACGGTGCGCGGCACTGGCCTCGATCGGTCGGCAACTGGCCGACCTCGCGGACGAGCTGGCCCCGGCGCTGGCCCGGTACGGGCGGATCAACCGGCTCGCGGCGCTGGCCGCCGGCACCTCCACCGAGAACCGGCTCCGGATGCGCCTGGAGTCCTACGTCCTGGCGGCCCGGCTGGAGCAGGTCGCGGCGGCGGCCAGCGACCGGCTGGTCCGGATGTCCGGCGGCCGCTACACCCTGGTGCACAGCGACGACCGGGGCACCGGCAACAAGCGCTCGGGCCTGGCCCTGCGGGTGGTCGACGCCTGGACGGGCACCGAGCGGGACACCGCGACGCTCTCCGGGGGCGAAAGCTTCTTCGCCTCCCTCGCCCTGGCCCTGGGCCTGGCCGACGTGGTCACCGACGAGGCCGGCGGCATGCCGCTGGACACCCTGTTCATCGACGAGGGCTTCGGCACGCTCGACGAGCAGTCCCTGGAGGAGGTGATGGACGTCCTCGACGGCCTGCGTGAACGCGACCGGGCGGTCGGCATCGTCAGTCACGTCGCCGACCTGCGCACCCGCATCCCCGCCCAGCTCCTGGTCCGCAAGGGGCGACGCGGCTCGACCCTGGCCCTGGCCGGGAGGGAGGACGCCTAGGGGCCGCTCAGGGACACTGCCAGCGGCTTTGAGGCGGCCTTCCCGGGCCTTCTCACCCCAGATCACCGCAGGTCAGCGACTTTCGGGCGCTGTCAAGCCGGTGGCATCGCGGCTAGGGGCTCTCTTTCGGATCAGCCCGAACAGGCCACCCGCTGGGCCTGCTGCCAGGCGCAGACCGGGCACAGCGTGCTGCCCGGGTGGTCGGCGGGCAGTTCGGTCGGCTCCCCGCACAGGACGCAGTCGGCCCGCGGCCCGGTCGACGCCGGATCGCGCACCAGCGCCGCCTGCGCCCCGCCGTCGGGGGCGAACTCGCAGACCGCCGTGTCCTCGTTCCTCGCGCTGTCGCTCATGCCGCCTTCCTACTCCGCCCCCGGCCCCCGCCGCAAGGCGCCGCCGACCCGAGCCCGAACCGAGCGCCGGCCCGGCCCCGCCCGACCCGACCCAGCTCCCCCGGGCGACCCGCCGACGGCGGGCCCACGACGCCCGGCTACGGTGACCGCATGGCCACCGACCTCCAGCGGCGCCTGCTCGCCGCCCGCGCCAGCGCACCCTCCTACCCCGAGGTCGGCGCCACCCGCGGCGGCCCGCTGCCGGACGGCTACGCGCACCTGCGGCGGCGCGTGCACCTGGGCCGAGGGCCTCAGGTGCTGGCCCGGGCCGGGCGGTACGTACTCGGCTGGGGCAGCCAGCTGGGCACCGGTTTCGCCGTGTACCCGCACGCGCCGGCCGAGCCGGGGTCGACGGTGCTGCTGCGGCTGAGCCTGCCGGGCAGCCGGTGGCCCCGGCTGGTGATCCCGTGCCGGGTGGTGTGGACGGTCGAGGAGCCGGACCGGATCGGCTTCGCGTACGGCACGCTCCCCGGGCACCCGGAGTGCGGCGAGGAGGCGTTCCTGGTGTCCATGGACGCCGCCGGCGAGGTGTGGTTCGAGGTGTCGGCGTTCTCCCGGCTGACCGCCTGGTACGCGCGGCTGGGCCGGCCGGTCGCGCTGCTCTGCCAGTACCTGGCGATCGAGCGCTACCTGGCCGCGGTGGCCGCCGCCATGGCCGTGGCCGAGCCGGCCGGGCCCGCGGGCCCGGCCGATCCCGCCGTCGAGTAGCGCGTCGAGTCGGCCTAAGGAATGTCGGCCGAAGGAGTCCCGCCCGAGCGAGTCCCGGCCGCAGAAGTCGGGTCAGCCGAAGAAGGAGAGCCGCACCGTCCGGCGCGGATTGTCGCCGTTGGTGTCGATCAGCACCACGGACTGCCAGATGCCGAGCGCCAGCTGGCCGCCGATCACCGGCAGGGTGGCGTGCGGGGCGACCAGGCCGGGCACCACGTGGTCCCGCCCGTGGCCGGGGCTGCCGTGCCGGTGGCGCCAGCGGTCGTCGGCGGGGAGCAGTTCGCGCAGGGTGGCGAGGAAGTCGTCGTCGCTGCCGGAGCCGGTCTCCAGCACCGCGATTCCGGCGGTGGCGTGCGGGACGAAGACGTTGAGCAGGCCGTCGCGGCCGGCGGCCCGCTCGGTGAGGAACGCGGCACAGCGGTCGGTGATGTCGAGCGCGACCTCTCGGCTGCCGGTGGTGATCTCGATGGTGGTGGTCTGGAAGAGGCCCTGGTGGGTGGAGTGGATGTTGTCCGCCATGGCGCCATCCTGACCCACCTCGGCGGGCCTCGCGCAGCACCTCGCCGACTCCGCCTGTGGGGGCGGTGAGGTGCACTAGGCTGAAAGGTTTAGACCACATCGGCCCGGCCGGGGCGTACCCGGATCCGGGCACGACGAAGACCCGACGGTCCGTGTGGTCCGCCGGGTCGGGGTCCCGATCCGCACCGGGTGGCCCGGGAGGCCCGGGCCGCGGAGCCGTAGGCCCCGGGCCGACGGGCGCTAGCCGCGCCCGCCGAAGAGGCTTCGCCGCAGCCGGCGCAGTGGCGTCAGCAGCGAGATCCGCGCGTGACGACGCTTGGCCGTCGGGGCGTCCGCGCCGCGCGGCGTCAGCTCCCTTATCAACCCGAGCGCCTCGGCGGTGTCCACCGCCGGGAGCGCGGGCGCGCCGAGCACGGCCAGGTGTCGGTCGATCCGACGGCCGGTCGTGCCGACACCGCACTGGATCGCCGGCACGCGGGGCCGAGTCCGCACTTGCATGTGTTCCATCAGTTTTCCCACCCCTACGAGGCGCCAGGGCCGTGAGGCGAAGACTATCCGCGATGGACGGCCTTCGCGCAACCGTCCTTGGTGTTGTGCCACCGTACCGTGCGGCGTCAACTGACGATGCACCAGGGGCCACCAGGGCGATCACGACTAGGCATCAATGATGGTGCACGACCGGCCATCTGTCAGCAGTACCCGGGGCACAGGTCCGGCGCCCGGCCGCACGGCGCACGCCGGGCGCACGCGACCCCGCACGCGTCCCTGCGGGCGGCCCGGCGGCCATGAGGGATGCCGCGGCGGATGCGGCGGTGAACACGACGCGGATACCGCAGTGGATATAGGGGACAGCCGGGGCCGTCGACAAAGCGACCGGTCGACACCTCCAGGCTTCATGAAGTGAACACATTCGAGGGATTGACTCCGGGGAATCCTCCAAGCAATATCTGTGAGAACGCGTCCGCGCCCGCATCGCACCCGGGTGCGTGTTCGAGTGATGAAGAACTCCGGCTCCCGCGAGCCACTGCCCGGCCGCCTCGACGCTGCGGTGGCCAGGCTCGCGAGGTGCCCGGAAAGGCGGTCGGCCGTAGAGGGTCGGCCGGGCCGCCGCCAGGCTGCCGGTGCCGCCCCGTTCAGGGCCCGGCACCGGCGGTTCCGGGCCCAGCGGCGATCGTGGCCACGGTTCCACCGCGGCCGGTCAGCCCGGCCGGTCACCTCGGCCGATCACCCCGGTCGGACGTCCCCGCAGGTCGCACCCGGTCGATCGGTAGACTCGGCCAGCGTGCCCCTCCTCCTCAGCATCGTGCTCCCGGTCCACGGCGTGGAGCGGTTCCTGCCGCGCTGCCTCGACTCGATCCTCGGCGACACCCCCGCCACGGAGTCCCGTTTCGAGGTGATCGCGGTCGACGACCTCTCCCCCGACGGCTCCGGCGCGATCCTGGACGCCTACGCGGCCCGCGACCCCCGACTGCGGGTCCTGCACCTCACCGAGAACCAGGGCCTCGGCGGCGCCCGCACCGCCGCCCTGGCGCAGGTGCGCGGCGAGTACGTCTGGTTCGTGGACAGCGACGACTGGCTGCCCGAGCGAACGGTGGGCGCGATCCTGGACGAACTGGAGCTGGAGCAGGAGCGGGAGCGCGGGCCCGGGACGCCCGCCGACGTCCTGCTCACCGGCTTCACCCACGTCTACCCGGACGGCGAGACCGAGCCGAACCCCTGGCGCCACGTACTGGCCGACTCCCCGCTGGTCGAGGGGTGCACGCTGGCCGAACACCCGGCGCTGTTCCAGACCGTGATGTCGGTCTGGAACAAGGTGTTCCGCCGCGCCTTCCTGGAGGGCCTCGGCGTCTCCTTCGGCCGCGGCTACTACGAGGACATCTCGGTCACCTACCCCGCGCTGCTGGCCGCCGGGCGGCTGCGCTACCTCGACCGCCCCTGCTACTTCTACCGGCGCGGCCGGGACGGCGCGATCACCGCCACCGCCTCCCCCAAGCACGCCGACGTGTTCGCCCAGTACGACGCGATCTTCGCCTTCCTGGACCGCCCGGACCGCCCCGGCCGACCCGTCCCCGACGCACTGCGCACCCTGGTCTTCGACCGGACCGTCCGGCAGGCGCTGAACGTCTACGACACCCCCGGGCTGGTCCCCGCCGACCGGCGCAAGGACTTCTTCCGCCAGATCGCCCGGCACTTCGCCCGGCACCGCCCGACCGGCTACCGCTACCCCGGCGGCGTGCGCGGCGTGCAGTACCGGCTGGCCGCGCGCGGCGCCCGGATCGCGTACGCGGAGCTGCGCCGCACCGGGCAGCTGCCGCGCGAACTCAAGCGCGGGGCAAGGGCGGTGGCCCCGGCCGTGAAGAAGGGCGTGCGCAGCGGCGCGCGGTTCACCGCGTACAACGCCTTCCGCCGGCTGCCGCTGGACGAGCACCTGGCGGTCTACGCGGCGTACTGGCACCGGGGTTACGCGTGCAGCCCGGCGGCGATCTACGAGAAGGCCAGGGAACTGGCGCCGCAGATCCGGGGCGTGTGGGTGGTGGAGAACCGCAGGCAGGCCGCGGCCATGCCGCCCGGCGTGCCGTACGTGATCGTCAACACCCCCGCCTACCTCAAGGCGATGGCGACCGCCAAGTACTTCGTCAACAACGTCAACTTCCCGCGCACGATGGCGAAGCGGGCGGGCACCGTGCATGTGCAGACCCAACACGGCACCCCGCTCAAGGCGATGGGCATGGACCTGCGCGAACGCCCCGAGGCCGCGGAGGGGATGGACTTCGAGCGGCTCCAGGAGGCCGTCGACCGCTGGGACTTCCTGGTCTCCTCCAACCCGCACACCAGCGAGCACTTCACCCGCGCCTTCCCCGGCCGGTACGAGATGCTGGACACCGGCTACCCGCGCAACGACCGGCTGGCCAACACCACACCGGACGAAGTGCGGGCCATGCGCGAGCGGTTCGGGCTGCGGCCGGACACCACGGCCGTGCTGTACGCCCCGACCCACCGCGGCGACCAGGGCGGCTACGTGCCGCTGCTGGACGTCCGGGAGCTGGCCCGGCGGCTGGGCCCTGACTTCACCCTGCTGGTGCGCACGCACTACTTCCACACTGGCGGCCCGGGCGACTTGGCGGCGGGCGAGGGTTCGGCCGCGATCGTCGACGTCTCGGCCCACCCGACCGTGGAGGACCTCTACCTCGCGGCGGACGCGCTGGTGACGGACTACTCGTCGATGATGTTCGACTACGCGGTGCTGGACCGGCCGGTCGTGATCTTCGCGCCGGACTGGGAGGAGTACCAGCGGGTGCGCGGCGTCTACTTCGACCTGTTCGAGCAGCCGCCGGGGGCCGTCACGGTGGACCCGGACGGGCTGGCGAAGGCGCTGCTGGCGGGCGATCCGGAGCCGGCCGCGCGGGCCCGCTTCCGGGCGCGGTTCTGCCCGTGGGACGACGGCGGTGCGGCGGAGCGGGTGGTGCGCCGGGTGTTCCCGGTGGAGTCCTGAGGCGCCCCGCGGCGCTCCCGGAGCCTTGAGGATCCGTGAGGAGCCGTGAGGAGCCGTGAGGAGCCGTGAGGAGCCGTGCGGCACCGGGCCCGGCGCCGCCGGTACGGCGACCGGACCCGTCGGCACGCTCAGCGCTGGCGGGCGGCCAGGAACTCGTCGAAGGTCAGGAAGCCCTGGTGACGGGTGTCCATGGCGTGGATCAGGGCCTCGGCCATCGACAGCGTCACGGCGTGGTCGCCCATCTCGTTCGCGACCAGCGCGTATTCGGCCGGAGTGATCTTGCCATCGCCGTTCTTGTCGAAACGGTCGAACATGGCCTTGATCGCCTCGGTGGTCTCCATCGTGCCCTCCTGGTACTGCGGGGTTGCGCTCTGTTCGGACGGGCGTACCCTACCCGGCCGTGGTGCGCGCCACGGTCGCCGGGAGTGGACGGCCGCGGGGGTGGTTGTCGTAGTCTGCGGATCTGATTGCAGGCCCGGGCTCCTCCCGGGCGATCGTTCGTCCAGGGAGGGACCATGCTCGATCTCGCCACCAGGCTGGTGCTGAAACCCGTCTCACGCGGCATCTGGCGGCCGACCATCGAGGGCATCGAGAACGTGCCGCGCAAGGGCGGGGTCATCCTGGCCAGCAACCACCTGTCCTTCATCGACAGCGTGGTGATCCCGCTCACCGCCCCGCGCCGGGTCCACTTCCTCGCCAAGGCCGAGTACTTCACCGGGACGGGGCTCAAGGGCCGACTGTCCAAGGACTTCTTCGAGGCGATCGGCGCGGTGCCGGTCGAGCGCGGCACCTACCGTTCCGCTCAGGCCTCGCTGGAGTCTGCGCTGGAGATCCTGGAGGACGGCAAGGCCTTCGGCATCTACCCCGAGGGCACCCGGTCGCTGGACGGCCGGCTCTACCGGGGCAAGACGGGCGTCGCCTGGCTGGCGCTGACCGCGGGCGTGCCGGTGGTGCCGGTGGCGCTGGAGGGACCGGAGCAGATCCTGCCGGTGGGCAAGCGGGTGCCGCGGATCAAGAAGGTGACCGTCAGGTTCGGCGAGCCGCTGCACTTCGACGAGCTGCACGGGCAGGCCCGCTCGCTGAAGGCCCGTCGGCAGGTGACCGACGAGGTGATGGCGGCGATCCAGCGGCTCTCCGGCCAGGAGGTCGCGGAGCGCTACAACGAGGCGCCGAAGGCCGCGTAGGCCCCGGCCGCGCACCGCGCCACACCTCGCCGCGCCACATCACACCCGCCGCATCACGCCTCGCCGCGCCGCACCGGGGCGAGCCGTTCACACGTGTCCGAGCGCGGCCGCCTCCGGTACGACGGCGGCCGGCTCCGGCGCCTCCCGGCGCAGCAGTGCCGCGTAGCGGCCGTCCAGCTCCACCAGTTCCTCGTGGGTGCCGAGTTCGACCACCTCACCACGGTCGAGGACGGCGATCTGGTCGGCGGCCCGGACGGTGGAGAGCCGGTGCGCGATGGTGATGGTGGTGCGGCCGGCGGCCAGGGTGTCCACCGCCTGCTGGACGGCCTGTTCGGTGCGGTTGTCGAGCGCACTGGTGGCCTCGTCGAGGATCAGCACCGGCGGGTTGCGCAGGATCGTCCGGGCGAGCGCGAGGCGCTGCTTCTCGCCGCCGGAGAAGCGGTAGCCGCGCTCGCCGACCAGGGTGTCGTAGCCGTCCGGCAGGGCGGCGATGGTCTCGTGGACCTGCGCGGCCCGGGCGGCTTCGACCAGTTCGGCGTCGGTGGCCTCCGGCTTGGCGAAGCGCAGGTTCTCGGCGACCGAGGCGTGGAAGAGGTAGGTCTCCTGGGAGACCACGCCGACCGCGCGGGCCAGCGTGTCGAAGGACAGCTCGCGCACGTCCACGCCGTCGATGGTGACCCGGCCACCGGTGACGTCGTACAGCCGCGGGACGAGGTAGCTGAGCGTGGTCTTGCCGGAGCCCGTCTCACCGACCACGGCCAGTGAGCTCCCGGCCGGGACCTTGAGTTCGACCCCGGAGAGCGTCGGCCGTTCCTGCGCGGGGTCGTAGCGGAAGTCGACGTCCTCGAAGCGGACCTCGCCGCGGATGTCGGTCAGGTTCCGCGGCTTCGGCGGCTCGGCGATCTCCACCGGCAGGTCGAGGTACTCGAAGATGCGCTGGAAGAGCGCGAGCGAGGTCTGCACGTCCACGCCGGTGGAGAGCAGGCTGACGGTCGGGCGGAACAGGCCCTGCTGGAGGGTGACGAAGGCGACCAGGGTGCCGACCGAGACGATCGGTGCGCCGCCCGCCGCGGACAGCCCCGCCGCCCAGTAGATGACCGCGGGCATCGCGGCCATGACGATCTGGATGGTGTTCATCCGCCAGCGCCCGGCCATGCTGGCCCGCACTTCGAGGTCGGCCAGCTGGTCGGACTGCCCGGTGAACTCACGGGCGAGCGAGTCGGAGCGGCCCATCGTGCGGCCGAGCAGGATGCCGCTGACCGACAGCGACTCCTGGACCGCCGAACTCATCGCGGCCAGCTGCTTCTGCCGCTCGGTGGTGATCTTCTTGCGCTCGTTGCCGACCCGCCGGCTGATCCAGACGAACAGCGGGAGCAGCAGCAGCGAGACGACGGTGAGCCGCCAGTCGAGCGCGACCATGGCGACCACGGAGGCGATCACCGCGGTGAAGTTGGAGACCAGGCTGGTCGCGGTGGACGTCACGGTGGACTGCATGCCACCGATGTCGTTGGCGATCCGGGACTGCACCTCGCCGGTGCGGGTGCGGGTGAAGAAGGCCAGCGACTGCCGTTGCAGGTGGCTGTAGACGGCGGTGCGCAGGTCGTGCATGACGCGCTGGCCGACGGTGGTGGAGATCAGCGTCTGCAGGACGTTGAAGATGCTGTTCACCACGGCCGCGAGAACCATGCCGAGCGCGAGCAGGCTGAGCAGCCCGGTGCGGCCTTGCGGGATCGCGGTGTCCAGGACGGCCTTGAGCAGGAACGGCGAGGCCACCGACACCACGGCGGAGGCCGCCACCAGCAGCCCGACGACCGTGAGGCGGCCCGTGTACGGGCGGAAGAGGGCGAGGATGCGCCGCCACTGGGCCGGCGGGCGGGGCTCGCCCTGGGCGCGTTCGGGCGGGGTCCAGTTGATGGTGGTGGGTCTCAAGGGCAAACCTCCGTGGGTGGGGCGGTCGGACGGCCGCCAGCATAGCGAGAATAGCTCATAGTTAGACTAGCTAATAGTGAGGCTGGATCTATTCCCATGGCGACCGCTCCTCCGACCGCCCGACCGCTCGGCCACTCCGGCCGCCCCGACCGCCCCGACCGCGTCAGTTCGTCCGGTAGCTGCGCGCCGCCTTCGAGGACAGGCCGCCCAGCCGACCGGAGGGCAACAGGCGGGCGAGGGCCACCACCGCCTTGTAGCGCTTGCCCGGCACGGACACCGACCGACCCCGGGCCAGGTCGCGCATCGCCTCCGCCACCACCCGCTCGGCCGAGAGCCAGGACCAGGCCGGGATGTTGCCGGTGCCCATGCCCGCCCGCTGGTGGAACTCGGTACGGGTGAAGCCCGGGCAGAGCGCCATCATCCGCACCCCGGTGCCGCCGAGGTCGCGCAGCACGCCCTGGGTGAAGCTCACCACCCACGCCTTGCTCGCCCCGTACGTGCCGCGCGGCAGGAACGCCGCCACCGAGGCGACGTTCACGACCGCGCCGCGACCGCGCTCGCGCATCCCCGGCAGGGCCGCCGTGGTCAGCCGCAGGATCGCCTCGATGTGCACCTTCAGCATGTCCAGCTCGTCCTGGAGCGGGACGGTCCCGAACGCGCCCTTGTTGCCGAAACCGGCGTTGTTGACGAGCAGGTCCACCGGGCGGGCGGAGTCGGCGAGCCGGGCTTCGACGGCCGCGATGCCCTCGTCGGTGGCGAGGTCGGCGGTCAGCGTCTCCACCTCGACTCCGTACTCGGCGTGCAGGTCGGCGCTCGCGCGCTCCAGGCGCTCGGTGTCCCGGGCCACCAGGACGAGCCGGTAGCCGCTGCGGGCGAGCCGGCGGGCGAACGCGGCTCCGATGCCGGCGGTCGCGCCGGTGATCAAGGCTGTGGTCATGCCCCCGACGGTACCGACTCACCGCGGCCGCGCCCACTCCGAATGGACTATCCCGGCCCGGCCATCTGCGGATGCAGGTACCGGACCGCGCCCTTACCGTTCGGACGGGGGCATCGCCCGACCGGGTGGTGACGCTCAACTGAGGAGGCACTTCTGATGCTTACTCACTGCCGGACCCACCAGACGACGACCACGCCGACCGCTACGCGCGCCGAGGCGGACACACTCGCGAGCCTGATGGTGGAGGACGAGGCCGTCGTGTCCGACGCGCCCACGCACTCGCCCGAAGCCCTCGGACTCCTGCTGCTGGCGCTGTTGCTGTCGCCGAAGCCGCCGAAGGAGAAGTCGACCCGCTAGCAGCCGGGCGACCCGATCACCGACCCGGTAGCCGGGCGGCCCGATCGCGGGGCCGGTCCACCGACGTGGACCGGCCCACCCCTTCCCCGGCTCCTCGGCGGGCCTGACGAGGGCTCGTGAGCCCGTTCTCGTGAACCCGCGCCCGCGAGCCCACTCCCGCGAGGCCGCCCGCCGGGGGCTCCCCGACCAGGAGGAACACCGCCGATGCCCTTCGCCGAGACGCCACTGCGCGACGAGTACGCCGCAGCCGTCGAACGGGTGGCGCGCCGGACCCTCGACGCCCTCCGGGGTGACGGGGGCGCAGCCGCGCTCGCGGACCCGGACGGCGCCGTACCGCGCCCGACCCTGGCCGCACTGCGGGTGCTCGGCGCAGACCTCTTCGCCCCGCAACTACTCACCGGGGCCGCGCCCGACGGGCCCACCGCCGTATTGCTGGCCGAGGCCCGGCAGGCCTTTCCGGCACCGGACCCGGCACCGGACTCGGCACTGGACTCGGCAGCGTTCTCGGCCGACGCCGCGCTGGTGATCGCATGGCAGGACTGGGCGGCCGAGCAGGTGCTCGCCCGCACGCCGTACGGAACCGGTGCCCCACCGCCCGTGCCGCCTCCGGGCCCGGAGGCCGTCGGCTGGCAGACCTGGTCGGTACGGATGGCGCAGCTGTCCGTCCTGGCGCTGCCCGGGCTCGACGGCCCGGTGCACGACACCGCCCGCGCGCACACCCTGGCCCTTGCCCGCGGCACCGTCCGCTCCATGCTGCGTCGCGACCTCCCCACCGCCGCCCGGCTCGCCCGCTGGCTCGCCTGGGCCGGTGCCGAAGGCCGGCCGCTGCGGCTGGAGGTCGAGCCCGTCCTGGAACGCATCCGGCTGGCCGGTAACGGCAGCGCCCGCACCGGACTTGAGCTGGCCGTCGCCCGTCGGATGCTCGACCGTTCCTCCCGTCCGCCGACCGACCGACGGAGCCGGGTCCGATGACCGACACCCACGTCCTCGCCACCGCGCAGCGGCTCGCCTCCCGCGCGCTGGCCTGGCTGCACGCCTCCCACGCCGACGGCCTCGGCCGGATCCCGGACAACACCGTGGTCGACCTCTCCGACCCCGACGACGCCTACAAGCCGCTCGGCGAGATCGCGCTGGCCGCTTCGCTGATCCTGCGCGACGGCGTCACCGGGCCCACCGAGGCCCGCACCGCACGCGCGCTGCTCGACCACGCCTGGGAGCAACTGCGCGAGGGCGACCTGCTGTACGAGCGGCAGCTGCGCCACTTCACCATGACCGACCCGCTGGAGACCTACGCCCACTTCGCCCGGGCCGGCTACCGCCACCCCGCGCTGGAGGAACTGCTCGATTCGCTCAGCCGGCTGCGGGCCGCGCACGCCGAGGAGATCCACCCCAACCGGCGCCTGGGGGTCGCCAACGCCCGACGGGTCGTCGGGCTCGCCCACCAGCCTGACTGGACCGCACTCGCCGCCGGTACCTGGCTGGGCGCCACGCCCGAACCGTGGGCCGTCAACTGGATGACCGGCTACGACATCACCCACACCGTCTTCCACCTCACGGACTGGGGCGCCCGCCCGGACGGCCTGCCGGAGCCGATGCGCGACCACGTGCGCGACTGGCTGCCGGCCTGGCTCGACGTCTGGCTGGAGATCGGCCAGTGGGATCTCGCCGCCGAACTCCTCGTGGTCGACGCCTGCATCGGCGAACCGGCCACCGGACGGCAGGGCTGGGACGCGCTGGCCGCCGCCCAGCACGAGGACGGCCTGCTGCCGCGCGACACCGACCCGGTCGACGAGGACCGCGAGCGGGCGTTCCAGGACCACCAGCACACCGCCGTCGTCGCGGTGGTGGCCGGTGGCATCACGCTCGCCCGGGCACTCGGGGCCACCGCGGCGCTCGCGTGAACGGGCTGGGTCCGGCGGTCGCGGAGGCGGTGCGCGCGGCCGGACCGTACGCCACCGCCGTCACCGTGGCCGTCACGCGCGGGGACGCGGAGGAGGTGCGCTGCCACGGGCGGCTCGGGCACGGGCGGACGGCCGCATGCTCGCCGGACACCGTCTTCGAACTCGGTTCCGTCAGCAAGACCTTCACCGCGCTGCTGCTGGCACAGATGGCCGCGCGCGGAGACGTCTCCCTGCACGACACGGTCGAACACCGCCTGCCGGACTGCTGGCGCCCGGTGACCGTCCGCTCCCCCGAGCCGATCCGGCTACTACACCTGGCCACCCACACCTCGGGCCTGCCCCGACTGCCACCCGGACTGGCCGCGCGCGCCGTGCCGATCCGGCTACTACACCTGGCCACCCACACCTCGGGCCTGCCCCGACTGCCACCCGGACTGGCCGCGCGCGCCGTGCCGACCTGGTTCAGCAATCCGTACGCCGCCTTCGGGGACGAGCAGTTGAGGGCCGGATTGGCCCGAACCACCGTACGGTGCAGGCCCGGCAGTCGGTACCGGTACTCCAACTACGGCGTCGCGCTGCTCGGGCGGGCACTCGCCGAGACTGGCGGGTTGCCCTACGGGGAACTGCTCTCCGAACGGGTCCTCCGACCGCTGGGCCTCGGTGCCACCACCTGTACGGCGGACCCGCCGGGGCGGGCGGTCGGGTACCGGCGCGGACAGGAACTTCCGCCCTGGCGCATCCCCGGACTGCCGGGGGCCGGCGCGCTCCGGGCGAGCGGGGCCGACCTGCTGCGCTACCTGAGGGCGCATCTCGACGGCGGCCACGGCGAGTTGGCGGCCGCGCTGCGCGAGGTCCAGCGGCCGCGGCTGCGGCTGCCGCGCTCGACGGACGAGCTGTGCCTGGTGTGGAACCACCGCCGCCCGGGCGGGCGCGACCTGTACTTCCACGCCGGGGCGACCCGGGGGTTCACCGCCTTCGTCGGCTTCTCGCCCCAGGCGTCGGCCGCGGTGGCGGCCCTGGCCAACACCGGGCCGTCGTTGGACGGGCGGTTCCTACAGGCGGCGTACGAGGTGCTGCGGACGGCTTAGGAGCCGACCTGGGGGGTGCGGCGCTGCGGCCCAGGCGGCGGGCGGCGGGCGGCGGGCGGCGGGCGGCCCTAGGCTGCCACGGCTTTGGCGCGGTCGGCGGCGATGTGGACGGCGAGGCCGCCGAGGACCGTCCCCATCGCATAGCGCTGGAACCGCAGCCAGGCGGGACGGCGGTTGAGGAAGGACGCGATGCCGCCCGCGCTCACCGCGATCAGCCCGTTGACGGTGACCGCCACCACGATCTGGGTCAGCCCCAGCACCAGGCTCTGCACCGCGACGTGACCGCGCTCGGGCGCCACGAACTGGGGCAGCAGCGAGATGTACATGATGGCGATCTTGGGGTTGAGCAGGCAGGTCAGGAAGCCCATGGCGAACAGTCGGCGCGGCGGGTCCGGCGGCAGCTCCTGCGGGGCGAACACCGCCGTACCGCCCGGCCGGACGGCCTTCCAGGCCAGCCACAGCAGGTAGCCGGCGCCGGCCAGCTTGATCGCGGTGTAGAGGGCGGGCACCACCGAGAACACGGCGGCCACGCCCGCCGTTACCGCGGCCAGGTAGACCAGGAAGCCGGCCGCGACCCCGATCAGCGACAGCAGCCCGGCGCGGCGGCCCTGGGCGATCGACCGGGAGACCAGGTAGATCATGTTGGGCCCCGGTGTCAGCACCATCCCGAGCGCCACGGCGGCGATCCCGAGCACGGCGTGCCCGCCCACGGCGGACAGGGCGGATGCGGCGGGCAGGTCGAACGAGGCGGATACGACGGGAGCGGCGGGGGTCAGTGCTTCCATGCGAGGAGGCTAGGCCCGGCGTCGATCTCAATGCAATGATGACTTTGCACTCGGTGCAATGCCGATGCGATGCCGTGCAATGCCATCACCTTGCGTGGAGGGGTCCCGCCGATGGACGACTACCGCCTGATCGCCGACGAGATCGCCGACGCCATCACCGGCGGGCGGCTGCGACCCGGCCAGCAACTGCCCACCCAGCGCGCCTTCGCCCGCAGCCGGGGCATCGCCAACTCCACGGCGGGGCGCGTCTACCGGGAACTGACCCTGCGCGGACTGACCACCGGGGAGGTCGGGCGCGGCACCTTCGTCCGGGCCGGACAGGGGGCCGGCGGCGGGGCAACCGGCGGGCAGGTGGCACTCGCCGAACCGGCCGGCGCGCCGGTGGACCTGGAACTCAACTACCCCGCCGTCCCCGAGCAGGCCGCACTCCTGGCCGCCGGACTGGCACCGCTGCTCCGGGCGGACGCGCTGGGTGCCGCACTCGCGCCGGTGGGCGCGGCCGGGACGGGCGCGGCCCGGCAGGCGTTCGCGGCACTGCTGTCCGACGAACGCCGGACGGGCGGGGACCGGGCGGGCGGGGACCCGTCGGCCGGGGATCGGACGGCCGGGGATCAGACGGCTGGGGATCGGACGGCCGGGGATCAGACGGCTGGGGATCGGACGGCCGGGGATCGGACGGGCGGGTCCCGGGAGGTCACCCCGGAGATCGCCGGGGAGGAGCTGCTGTTCGCGGGCAACGGACGGCAGGCCATCGCCGCGGCACTGTCCGCGCTGGTGCCGCCCGGCCACCGGCTGGGGGTGGAGGCGCTGACCTATCCGGTGGTCAAGGCCGTCGCCCAGCGACTGGGCATCACGCTCGTGCCACTGGCCGTCGACGAGCACGGACTGCTGCCCGACGCCGTGGCCGCCGCCCACCGGGCCGCGCCGCTGCGCGCCGTCTACGTCCAGCCGAGGCTGCAGAACCCGCTCGGCGGGAGCCTGCCGTACGAGCGGACGGCCGCCCTCGCCGAGGAGCTGCGCCGCCTCGACCTGCCGGCCGTCGAGGACGCGATCTGGTCCTTCCTCCGCCCGGAGCGGACCGCCCTCGCCAGCCTCGCACCGGAACGCACCGTCCTCGTCGACAGCCTCTCCAAGCGGCTCGCGCCCGGGCTGACCACCGGGTTCGCGGTCGTCCCCGCCGCGCTGCGCGAACGGATCGCGGGCGCACTGCGCTCGGGCGGCTGGACGCCCAGCGGGTTCGCCCTGGAGGCGGCCGTGCGCTGGATCGGGGACGGCACCGTGGCCGAGGTCGCGGCGGCCAAGCGCGCCGACGCCGTCGCGCGTCAGCTGCTGGCGCGCGAGGCGCTGGCGGGGCAGCGCGTCCGGGCCGACCCCTGCTCGTACTACCTGTGGTGGGAGCTGCCGGCGGCCTGGCGGGCGGAGACCTTCGTCGCGGTGGCGGCGCGGGCGAGCATCGCCGTCACACCCGCGGCGGCGTTCGCCGCCGACCCCCGGCGTTCCCCGTCCGCCGTCCGGGTCGCCCTGGCCTCGCCGCCGCTGCCCGTGCTGGCGCAAGCACTGGAGACGCTGGCGCGGATCGCGCGGGGGACGGCGGAGGAGTGGATGGAGTGACGGGCGGGCGGACGGACGGCCAGGCGGACGAACAACTGACAGATAACAGCTGTTGAAATCTGTTATCTGTTATCTGTCAGTTGAAATCTGTCAGCTGTCAGTCGACGGCCGTCAGTCGACGGCGCCGCTCCGACCGCCTCGCACCGCCGTGTCCGCAGCCCCGCCGGCACCGACTGCGCGCAACCGGGAGGCGGCGGTGGCGGCGAGCTGGGGCGCGATCCGGGCGACGTCGCGCGAACCAACAGCCGCGATCAGGCTCGGCAGCAGCCAGCGGACCGGCTGCATGCCGCGCAGCCAGGCCTGCGCGTAGACGTGGGCGGACCGCCGGGCAATGCCGGCGGTGATCCGCTCCACCGCGGGCTCCAGCGGGTAGGTCTTGTTGGCCGGCCACGGCAGCCTGGTCCGCATCTGCTTGAGCACGGTGTCCTCGTCGGCGCCGCGCACCATGTCGGTGTCGGTCCAACTCAGGTACCCCACACCGACCTTGACCCCCTGGTAGGCGACCTCGGCGCGGAGCGAGTGGGCGAAGGCCTCCACCCCGGACTTGCTGGCGCAGTACGCGCTCATCAGCGGCGCGGGAGTGAGCGCGGCGAGCGAGGCGATCTGCAGCAGGTAGCCCCGGCTCTCGACGAGGGCGGGCAGGAAGGCCCTGGCCGTGGCGACGCTGCCGAGCAGGTTGACCTCGATCACCCGGCTGAACGCCCGGTGATCGCTGTCCGCCACCGGCCCGCCGATGGCGATGCCGGCGTTGGCGACCACGGTGTCGATCCGGCCGTAGTGCTCCTTGATCCGGCGGGCGGCGTCGCCGAGCGCGTCGAGGTCGGTGACGTCCACCTCCCAACTGGTCGCGGCCGCGCCGCACTGCGCCGCGACGGCCTTGAGCTCGTCCGGCTCCAGCCCCAGGAGGGCGACCTTGGCCCCGCGCCGGGCGAGCGTGCGAGCGAGCGAAGCCCCGACCCCGCGGGCGGCCCCGGTGACGACGACGACCTGCGCGGACAACGGCGGGATGGCGTTCATGCGGCGGCGGTCCTCTCGGAAACGGGCGCAGAGGTGGAGGAGGCAGAGGTGGAGGAGGCAGGAGCGGAGACGGAAGCGGGCGCGGCGGACAGGTACGCGGCGGCCAAGCGGTGGATCTCGGCCGCGACCTCCACCGGCCGCTCCAGCGGCGCCATGTGCCCAACCCCAGGAAGCAGCAACAGCCCCTGCGGGTCGGCGAGTTCGGCAACGATCCGGTGTGCGTGCACCGGCGGGGTCAGCCGGTCCGCGGTGCCGACCACGACGGCGGTCGGTGCGGCGAGCCGGGCGAGCCCGGCGTGGACGTCCAGACGGTCGAGGACGCCCGCCCAGTTGGCGCGGACGGCGGTCGGGCAGGCGTGCACGATCCGGGCCGTCGCCTCCACCTGCCCGGCGGACGAACCCGGGCCCATGGTCGCGTACTTGAGCGCGACACGGCTGACCGGCGAGACCGGTCCGAGCGGCAGCCGGGAGCGCAGCAGCTGGCGGTTCAGGAAGCGGCGCAGCCCCGGGGAACGCACCGCCTCGGGCAGCACGGTGAGTTCGGCCACCAGCTCCCCCGGCCCGGTGGAGACCAGGACGGCGGCGGCGGTCCGGTCGGCGATCTCCGGGCGGCCGCCGGCGGCCATGATGGTCATCCCGCCCATGCTGTGCCCGGCGAGCACGGCCTTCTCCCCCGCCGGGACGGTCCGGGCGAGGACGGCGGAGAGGTCCTCGGCCAACGCCCTGGTGGAGTAGCGAACCCGGCTCGGCGGGATCTCGCTGTGCCCGTGGCCGCGCTGGTCGTACGCCACCACTCGGTAACGGTCGGCGAGTTGGCGGATCACCGGTGCCCAGAAGGCGGTTGAGCAGGTCCAGCCGTGGGCGAGCACGACGGTGGGCGCCCCGGGCTGGCCGTGCACCTCGGCGTGCAGCCGGATCCCGTCCGCCGATCGGATGCTCAACTCCTCGACAGGCGTCGGCGGGACGTACTCGGCGGGCAGCTCGGCGGCGCTCATGCGGACACCTCCTGCACGGCAGGGGCGGCGTCCTGACCGGCGCGCATGATCAGTTCGTACTCGCCGAGGTCGACCTTGCGGGTGGCGCGGCGGAACGCGGTGGTGGAGCCGGGCCAGAGCACGGTGTTCTTGCCGTTCGGATCCAGGTACCAGCTGCGGCAGCCGCCGGTGGTCCAGACGGTGCGGTCCATCCGGTGCTGGAGTTCGAGGTTCCACTGCCGCTGGGCCCGGGCGGTGGGCTGCATCGCGGTGGCACCGATCGACCCGAGTGTGGTCAACGCGTCGATCAGGTAGTTAAGTTGGGACTCGATCATCAGGATCATCGAGCTGTTGCCGAGGCCGGTGTTGGGGCCGATCACGAAGAACAGGTTCGGGAAGCCGTGCACGGCCGAGCCGCGCAGCGCCTCCATGCCGTCCTTCCACTCCTCCGCCAGGCTGGTGCCGTTGGCGCCGAACACCCGGGCCCCGATGGGCATGTCGGTGACGTGGAAGCCGGTGCCGAAGACGATGGCGTCGACCTCGTGCTCACTGCCGTCGGCGGCGAGCAGGGTGGAGCCGCGCAGTTCGCGCAGGCCGGAGGCGACCACCTCGGTGTTGGCCGCGGCGAGCGCCGGGTAGTAGGTGTTGCTGAGCAGGATGCGCTTGCAGCCGATCCGGTAGTCCGGGGTGAGCTTGGCGCGCAGGGCCGGGTCGGGAACGCCCTGGGCGAGGTGGCGTTCGGCGAGTTGCTGGACCACCCGCAGCATTCCCGGGCGGCGCACGAAGGCGTCCACCTGGAGCTCCCGGAGGGCGAACAGGGTGCCGCGGCGGATCTTCCCGGTGACCGGTACGCGGTCGTGCAGCCACTTCTCCAGCTGGCTGATCTCGCGGTCCCGGCGCGGCAGGACCCAGGCGGGCGTGCGCTGGAAGACCGTCAACTTGCCGACCTTCGGCTGGATCGACGGGATGATCTGGGCGGCGGAGGCTCCGGTGCCGACGATCGCGACCCGCTTGCCGGTCAGGTCGTAGTCGTGGTCCCAGCGGGAGGAGTGGAACACCTTGCCGGGGAAGGCGCCGAGCCCCGGCAGGTCGGGGATCTGCGGGTCGGCCAGCGGTCCGGCGGCGGAGACCACGGCGTCCGCAGTCCACTGGCCGGCCGAGGTGGTGATCCGCCAGCGGACCTGATCGACCTCCCAACGCGCCTCCAGAAATTCGGTGTTGAACCGAAGATGCGGACGGAGGCCGAAGACGGTGGCGACCTTCTCCAGGTAGGCGCGGATGTCCGGCTGGCCGGAGAAGCTGCGCGGCCACGCGGGGTTGGGCGCGAAGGAGAAGGAGTAGAGGTGCGAGGGCACGTCGCAGGCGCAGCCGGGGTAGCTGTTGTCGCGCCAGGTGCCGCCGACCGAGTCCGCGCGCTCCAGGACGACGAAGTCGGTGATCCCGGCGCGGCGCAGCCGGACCGCGGCGCCGAGACCGCCGAAGCCGGAACCGATCACCGCCACCCGCACGTGCGGGACGGCCTCGTCCGCCGCGGGGGCACCGGACGTGCCGGAGCGGGGGCGCTTGCTGCTGGATGCCATGCGGCCTCCTCCTGAGGGTGGGGCGATGATCTTCGCGCTGCCGTACCGTGGCGCCCGCTCGTGCCGCGCCTCCTGGCACGGACCCTGGCGCGCCGACGGCGCCGTGCTCGTACTGTGCTCGACTGCTCTCGTACCGCCCTGGCGCTGCCCTGATGTTGCCCTGACGCGCCCGGGTGACGCCGCGGTATCGCTCTGGTGCTGCCCTGCATGATGCTCTGCGCACTGCCCTGCGCGCCGCCTTGCCGTCCTGCCTTGCGTACTTGCCCTGCCGTACTGCCTTGCCGTACTGCCGAGAGAGCTCCCCCGACAACTGGCATCGAAGCCTCGCCAATCGCGCCAGTAATCACTGGCATGATTGGCAGGGTAGCCCTTGCTGACACCGGATGGAAGAAGCGCGGCCACCCGGATTCCGGGAGCCTTCGGAGGTGGCGGACCTATGCTGATCGCCGTGGACAAGGTCAGAGCTGCTGCGGGTGACGGAAAACGCGAGTACCGGGTGGAGGAACTGGCCGAGGCGGCCGGCATCACCAGCCGGACGCTGCGCTTCTACCGCGAGCGCAAACTGCTCCAGCCACCGCGCAAGGAGGGCCGGATCGCCTGGTACGGCGAGGAGCACCTGGCCCGGCTGCGGATGATCGGCGAACTGCTGGACCGCGGCCACACCCTGGGCGGCATCGCCGAACTGATCGGCGCCGGCGAGAGCGGGCGGGACGTCGCCGAGCTGATCGGGCTGGAGGCCGCGATCGTCGCCCCCTGGTCGGACGAGACCCCGGTGCGCCTGGACTGGGACGAACTCAAGACCGTCTTCAACGACCAGCTCACCGAGGAGAACACCGCCGAGTCGATCGCCCAGGGCTACATCACGATCGACGACGACGGGATCACCCACATCAGCCGCCGCCTGATGGACGCCACCACCGCACTCGTCGCCGAGGGCGTACCGCTCTCCGTGGTGCTGGACGCCAGCCGGCGCACCCAGGAGCACGTGGAAGCCATCGCCGAGATCTTCATCGACGTGGTCGGCGAGCACCTGCTCGGCGCCCTCGCCGCCGACGCCCCGCTGCCGCCCGGCGAGGCGGCCCGGCTCACCGAACGCATCCTGCGGGTGCGGCCGCTGGCCCGTACGGTCATCGACGCGCAGTTCGCCCTCGCGATGGACCGGCGGGTGCCCGCCGAGTACGACGAACTGCTGCGCCAGCGACGGGAGAACGACACCGAGGCGTAACCCCTCCAACGGGAGGGCAGGGATTCCCGCGCCCTGCACGCCCGTTGGAGGAACCGCCGATGCCCAGACCGCTCAGTCGCCGCGCCGCGCTCGGCCTCGCCGCCGGGCTCGCCCCTGGCCTCACACTCGCCGCCTGCGGCCCGAACTCGCCAGCACCGTCCGCCGGTTCGACCGGCGGGTCCGGCGAGCCAGGCAGTTCCGGCAGATCCAGCGGGGCTGGCCCACGGACCGTCCGGCACGCTCGCGGCGAGAGCACCGTACCGGCCCGGGCCACCCGGGTGGTGGCGCTGGACACCGATGCGTTGGACTCGGTGGTCACTCTCGGGCTCACGCCGGTCGGCGCGACCACCGTCACCGAGGGTGCGCCCTTCCCCGCCTACCTGCCCGCCGAACGGCTGGCCGCGACGAAGGCCGTCGGCGCCATCGGGCAGCCCAACCTGGAGGCGATCGCGGCGCTGCGGCCGGACCTCATCCTGAGCAACCAGGTGCGCGACGACAAGCGGTACGACGAACTGGCGAAGATCGCGCCGACCGTACTGTCCAAGACCACCGGGCCCACCTGGAAGGAGAACGTCCGGCTGCACGCCGAGGCGATGGGCCGGCAGGCCGAAGCCGAAGCGGCCGACGCGGCGTACCGGACGAAGGCTCGGGACCTCGTCACCGCACTCGGCGGCCCGGCCAAGGCCGCCGCCACCCGGGTCGAGATGGCTCGTTTCCTCGCGGGCGCGCCGACCAGGCTGTACCTCAACGGCACCTTCGTCGGCTCGCTGTTCAAAGACCTCGGGCTCGGCCGGCCCGCCAACCAGGACAAGCCCGGGTTCTCGGTCGAGATCAGCCCCGAGCAGGTGGACCAGGCGGCGGCCGACGTCATCTTCTACTCGGTCTACGGGGACGCGGCCAAGTCCGACCAGGGCAGGATCACCGATGGCGCACTGTGGAAGAACCTGGACGCCGTCCGCACCGGCCGGGTGTTCCGGGTCGACGACAACCTGTGGATGCTCGGGATCGGCTACACCGGGGCCGGCTTGATCCTGGACCAGATCCGGAAGGACCTCGCGACCTGAGCGCGCTCGGCAGCGCACGGACCGACGGCGGCGCACGGACCGACGGCGGCGGACACCCGACAGACGACGGCGAACAGATGACGGCCGACAGATAACAGATAACAGATGTTGAAATCTGTTATCTGTCATCTGTTCGCCGCGGCCTCTCACGCCTCGCCCGCTGTCCACTCCTCCAACCCCGCCCCGCCCCCGCCCCCGCCGCCACTGGTCGATCGACCGATTACCCACCCCCCGGACGCGCCCCTACCGTCGAGGCTCACCCGCAGGTCGCTGTCGCCTGGTCGGGCCGGTGGCGGGAGGCGGGCGCCCGCACCGGCTCCGTGTGGGGGCGTACCGATGTCCGTGGTCGTGAAGTTCCGTACAGCAGCGCAACTGACCGGCGGCCGGGTGCTGCTGTGGTCGCTGCTCGGTCGGCTGCCGAACGCGATGAGCCCGATCGGCACCCTGCTGCTGGTGAGCCGGAACACCGACAGCGTGTGGCGCGGCTCCCTGGTCGCCGGTGCGCTGGCGGTCGGCCAAGCGGTCGGCGGTCCGCTGGTGGGTCGACTGGCGGACCGCCGCGGGCAGCGGACGGTCGGGCTGGTCGCCGCGCTGGTCAACGCGACGGCACTGGTGGCGCTGGTGGCCGCCTCGCAACGCGGGTCGGCCCTCGGCTGGCAGCTCGCGCCTGCCGCCGTGGTCGGCCTGTCCGTCCCGCTGGTCGGCCCGCTGTCGCGCAGCCGGTGGGTCCGATTGGCCGCTGGTGAAACGGAGTTGACCTCCGTCATGCTGTCGCTGGACGGGATCGTCGACGAGGTCGGTTTCACCGCCGGGCCCGCACTGGTCGGAGTCCTCGCCACCGTCTCCTCCCCCGCCGTCGGCCTGCTCGTGGCGGCCGTGCTGTCCGGCGTCTGCGCGACCCTGTTCGCGCTGCACCCGACGGCCTCCCCGGCATCCCGAAGTCCCCGGCCCGCTCCGCCGAGCGGCTGCTCACCGTGCCCTACGTCCTGCTGCTGGCCGGGATGGCGCTGCTGGGCGCGTGTTTCGGCTCGGTGCAGGTCGGGGTGACCGCCACCACGGAGGCCCTGGGCCGGCCGGGCGCCGCCGGACTGCTGTACGGCTTCATCGGGTTCACCAGTTCCCTGGCCGGGATCGCCGCCGCGGGCCTGCCCGCCCGGTGGGAGTTGGCGTCCCGGTTGCGGGCGGGCACGGTGCTGCCGTTCGCCGCCACCTGCGTCCTGCTCGTCTCCGCCGGGAGCCTGTGGAGCCTGACCGCCGCCGTGGGCCTCCTCGGGGTGGCGGTCGCACCGCAGATGATCACGATGTTCGGCCTGGTCGAGCGGACGGTGCCGGCCGTCCGGCTGGGCGAGGCGATGGCGGCGCTGGTCAGCGCGCTGATCCTGGCTCAGTCGGCCGGCACCTTCCTGGGCGGCTGGGCGACCACGCACTTCGCGGCCGCCGCGCCGTTCGCGATCACCGCGGCCGCGGCGGCGGCCGCCCTGCTGCTCGCCGCGTGCACCGCGACCGAACAGCGCTACCGCCGCCGTATTCCGACCGCTCCAACCGCTCCGACCGCTCCGACCGCTCCAACCGCTCCAACCAAAGGTCGGTCCGACGGTCGGCCTGGCGGTTCCGGCGCCCAACCCCGCATCGCCGCGCCCGTGCGCCGCGCCCCGCGCACATGACGGCGGGGGCGACGGTGGTCCGCACACCGTCGCCTCCGCCGTGCGGCCCTGCCGGCCGGCACCCACGATTCGGCAGGGCCCACTCAGGCGGTTGTCAGTTGACGTTGACCGCCGTCCAGGTGGCCGCGACCGCGTTGTACTCGGCGCTGCCGTTGCCGTACAGGTCCGCCGCCGCGCTGAGGGTGCCCGCCCGGGCGCCCGCGTAGTCGGTGGTGGAGGTGAAGTAGACGGTCAGCGCGCGGTACCAGATCTGCGCGGCCTTGTCCCGGCCGATGCCCGCGAGCGAGGAGCCGTCGGCCGTCGGGCTGTTGTAGTCGAACCCGTTGATGCTCTTCGCGCCGCTGCCCTCCGACAGCAGGTAGAAGAAGTGGTTCGCCACGCCCGACGAGTAGTGCACGTCGAGGTTGCCCACGTCGGCGGACCAGGAGTCGGCGGACTGGCCGTCCTTGCTGGGCTGGTCCATGTAGCGCAGCGGGGTGCCGTTGCCGTTCAGGTTGATCAGCTCGCCGATCCAGTAGTTCGGCGGGTTGGAGGGCAGGTTGGCGTACCACTCGACCATCGTGCCCATGATGTCGGAGGTGGCCTCGTTGAGGCCGCCGGACTCGCCCGCGTAGTTGAGGTTCGCCGTGGCGGCGGTGACGCCGTGGCTCATCTCGTGGCCGGCCACGTCGATCTCGGTGAGCGGGGCGGCGTCGCCGTTGCCGTCGCCGTAGGACATGCAGAAGCAGCTGTCGTCCCAGAAGGCGTTGACGTAGTTGGAGCCGTAGTGGACGCGGCTCGCGGCGCCGACACCGTCGTTGCGGATGCCGTTGCGGCCGAAGGTGTTCTTGTAGAAGTCCCACGTGGTGGCCGCGCCGAACTGGGCGTCCACCGCGGCGGATTCGCGGTTACTGGCAGTGCCGTCGCCGAAGTTGTTGGAGGTGTTGGCGAACAGCGAGCCGTTGCCGGCGGTTCCGTTGCTCATGTCGGTGGTGGACTGGCCGCCGCGGCTGTCGTCCTTCAGCGAGTAGCTGGAGCCGCTCTGCGCGGTGGTGAGCGGCACCTGGCCGACGAAGACGCCCTTGCCGGTGCCGGCGGCGGTCTGGATCTTCTCGTGGGTGGACAGCACCTTGCCGGTGGCGGCGTCGGTGACGAGCACCTGGTTGCTCGGAGTGCCGTCGGCGCGCACGCCCTCGACGGTGGTCCGGTAGGCCAGGCGCGGGTTGCCGTCGGTCGCCCAGACGACCAGTTCGGCCTTGCCGGTCTGGTGCACGTCGGCCAGCGGGGACTCGTCGGCGTCGAGGGTGACCCCGACGGTGGCCTTGACCGCGCCGGTGGCCTGCGTGGCGGCCTGGTCGGCCGGGATCTGCGGGGTCAGGCTCGGCAGCGCGAGCTTGGCGGAGACCGCCTTGTCGACCGACTTGACCGAGCCGTTGGCCTTCTGGTGGACGACCAGGTCACCGCCGAGCACCGGCAGGCCGGCGTAGGTGCGCTCGAAGCGCAGGTGCCGGGTGCCGTCCTTGTCGACCACGGCGTCCTTGGCGACGAGCCGCTCCTTCTCGCCGAGGGCGAGGGCCTTGGCGAGCGGGCCGGACTGGCCGCCGGCCAGCGCGAGCACGGCCGCGTGCTGGTGGTCGGCCTGGGCCTGGAGGCCGGCGACGGGGCTGGCCTGGGCGGCGGTGCTCACCTGGATCACACCGGTCAGCAGGGCGGTGGCCGACAGTACGGCGACAGCTGCGAGCTTTCGCTTCACGTGCGAGTCCTTCCGGGAAACCGCGTGTGGACGCGGTCGCGCCGCGTTCCGGGGGCCGGGGTCGGCACCTGTGGGGCGGAATGGGCGCTGACGTGCTGAAACCCCGGGCGGTCGAGCGGCGAGCCACCAAGGGGTGGGGGTGGGGGCTACCGCCGGGGCTGTCCAAAAGCATGACAATCCAGCAGGTGAATTGACAGGTCTACTTCAGCGATTGGCCAGGTCCCGCCAGCTCGCCGGGGCTCTCAAGTGGTGGGCAAAACGGGGTAATTCACCGCGCCTTGCAGTGGGTTCCCACCCGAACCACGGCCGACCGCCTGCGCCGATGTCCGATCGACCGTCGAACGTCGATTCGGTGCGCGGAGCCGAGCGGGCCGGAATCGACTTTTACATCCCTGTAGAACTTCCCATACGGAATCTTGACATCCGCTTGGCGAGGTCCCGCCACCTGCCACCCTTGCCCGCCGCCGGGCCATCTGCTAGCGCCACCGAACCTTGTGTTCGCCCGACTCCTCAGTGCAGTCGGTGAGTTGAGCGCGATGCCCGGGGGTGCACCGGAGCCGACAAGGCCCCGTGTCCCACAACTGCCCCTGCTCCACCGGCGGCTGCGATGGCGCCCGGCTCCCGCGGCGCCCCGCTCGCCCGCCCCGACTCCCGGGCGACCTGCCCGTACGGACACCCGGGCCGGGTCGGCACACGCGCTCAACCGCCGCCGGCGCCGGGCCCGTCCGGTCGCAGAAGCGGCAGCGGCAACGGCAACGGCAACGAGGTCGGGGTTGGGAGGGCGCAGGGGTGCCGCTCCTCGCCCGGACCGGTCAGCGAGGCCTCCCCGGGAGCACGTCCGGCGCGTACTCCCGGACCGCCGCGAGCAGTTGGCGGATCGACGGGTTCACCATCGGTCGCCCGGCCACGGTGACGGTCGGCACGGTCTCGTTGCCGTCCGCGACCGAGCGGACGAAGGCGGCGGCGTCCGGGTCCTTCCAAATGTTCACCATGGTGAACCGCCGGCTGTAGCGCAGGCGCGTGAAGAGCAGCGCCAGGCGCAGGTTCATGCAGAACGTGCACAGCGGACGCCAGTAGAGGACCACGCCGTCGTCGGCTCCGTCGGTCGCTGTCACTGGAACCGCCATTCCTGGGCCGTGTTGCCAGGGGTGCAGGTCACCATGGTGACCGCGTTCCCCGGGCCGTTGTCGGTCATGCAGCTGTGGTTCTGGTAGTCGGCCAGCGTGTAGGAGCCCTGGGCGGACCCGCTGCGCACCGTCCAGTTGGTCAGGAAGCTGAAGCCTCCGCTCAGGGTGACCTTGCCGTCCATGGTCTGGACGAGCAGCGGCCCGCCGCTGTTGCAGGCGTTGAAACTGATCCAGGAGCCGGGGTTGGTCGCCCGCACCCAGCCGTACTGGGACGCGCCGCCGACCACGATCGGGTTGTCGCCGCTCAGTTCGTCGCGGGCCATCCCGATCGGGCGGCCGTCCTTCACGTTGACGATGGTGGTCCAGGAGGTGCCGCCGCACGACGGCGGCCGGGTGGGGGTCTGCGGGGCCGGCGGGTTGCCGCCGCCCGAGGGAGAACCGCCGCCTGACGGGGAGCCGCCCCCGGCGGGGGAGCCACCGGCCGCGTTCTGGGCCGGGGGCTGCGGGTTGGGATTGGGGTTGGCGGGCTGGTTTGCCGCGCCGCCCCCACCCCCGCCCCCGCCGCCGGACTGGTTGGACTGACCGCCCGAAGCCCCGCCGGCGGAACCGCCCGAGACACCTCCCGCAGAACCGCCGGCGGACTGGTTGGACTGACCGCCCGAAGCCCCGCCGGCGGAACCGCCCGAGACACCTCCCGCAGAACCGCCGGCGGAACCGCCTGAGGCACCGCCCGAAGCCCCGCCGCCACCAGCCGCGTTGCCGCCGCCTGCCGCGCCCGCGCCGGTGCCCCGGCTCGCCGCGCCTCCGTTGCCGCCCGGCGCGGGGGCCTGGACGGGCGCGCCCGGCTGGTTCTGGGTGCTCGGCTGCTGGTCGGCGGCCGGGGCCGCGACCGGGGTGTCGGAAGGTGTCGGCGTGGCGGGCGGCGTCGTGGCCGGGGCCGCCGGGGTGCCCGTGCCCGGGGTCACCGGGGCCGTCACGACGACGGTCGGCTGGGCGGCGGGCGGCTCGGCCGCGTCCGACCGGCCGGGGCCGCGGTCCACCAGCAGGACGGTCGCCGTGCCCATCGAGATGACCACGGGGACGATCACCGGCACCAGCAGTGCGCGACGTGACCGGCGCTTGCCCGGCTCGGTCACCGGCTGCGGCCCCACCTTCGCGACCTCGTCCGACACGGGGCCGTCACCCGACGCCGGGCGCTCGCCCGACGCGGGCTGGTCGGCGCCGTCCGCGACCGGCACCACGGCACCGGCCTTCGCCCCGCCGGCACCCCCGGGCGCTCCGCCCCCGGCCTCTTCACCCGCAGCCGCTCCCCCGGCCGCCGCAGCTCTGAGGTCGACCGTCCCGGTGTCGGCCGGGGCTCCGGCCGCACCCGCCGCAGCGCCCGCGTCCTCCGCGCCGATCGCCGCCCGGGCCGCGGCCGCCATCTCGGCGGCGTCGGCGAACCGGTCCTCCGGCTTCTTCTCCAGCGCCTTCGCGACCAGCTCTCGAACCGCCGCCGGGAAGGCCCCCGGCAGCTCCGGCGCCGGCTGGCGGACGTGCTTGAGCGCGACCTCCAACACGCTCTCGCCGACGAACGGCGGCTTCCCGGTGAGCAGTTCGAAGCAGACCACGCCGATCGAGTAGAGGTCGGAGGCCGGCCCGGTGCCCGTCCCCTCGGCCTGCTCGGGGGCCATGTAGAGGGCGGTGCCTACGATCGCGTGCGAGGCGGTGATCTTGGTGCTGGCGATCGCCCGGGCGATGCCGAAGTCGGTGATGGTCACCCGGCCGTCCATACGCACCATCAGGTTGGACGGCTTGAGGTCCCGGTGCACGATCTCCCGGCGGTGGGCGGCGTGCAGGCCGTCCAGCGCGGCGGCGACCAGACCGAGGGCGCGCTCGGGAGGCATCGGGCCCTCCTCGGCGAGCACCCGGTCCAACGGCCGGCCGTCGACCAGTTCCATGACGATGTAGGCGCAGCGGTCCCCGGCACCACCGCCTTCGCCGCCCTCCCGGCCCTCGGCACCGCCGCCGCTCTCACCGTAGTCGTGGACGTCCACGACGGCCGGGTGGTCGATCGCGGCGACCAGTTGGGCCTCCCGGCGGAAGCGCTGGATGAAGGTGTCGTCCTCGAACAGCGCCGAGTGCAGGATCTTGACGGCCACCGGCCGCGCCAGCACCGTGTCGTCGGCCCGCCAGACCGTACCCATCCCCCCGCCGCCGATCCGCTCGACCAGCGTGTACCGCCCGCCGAGCACGGCGCCCGGACCCCTCATACTCCCGCCCCCATGTGTGTCATGACCCTCCCCAGCGGGCCGTTCGGCCCCCCAGTGTGCCAGAGGGGGTCGAACGGTCAGCAGGCACTGTCCGGCCAGGGGTTGAGGGCCCCGCCGTCAGCTGTCCCGGCCCTGCCGGGCGTGCTCGACCACCTCCAGGACGGCGGCGGCGACGGCCTGCGGGTGGTCGGCGTGGACGTGGTGGCCGGCGCCGCGCACGACGATGTGCGACCCTTGGCGGCGCTGGCGACGACGTGTGACTGGAGGACGGTCCAGCGGGCACGCATCGCCCCCGGCAGGCCGTCGGTCGCGCTCAGCACGGTCACCGGCACGTCGGGCAGCCGCGCGGCCGCGCGCCGCTGCCGGAGCTCGGAGACCGCGAGGGCCGTCAGCCGGTTCTCGTCGAGGACGGTCAGCCGCTGGTGGCGGTGTGCCTCGACGGCGGCCTCGGCCCTCGCGACAGTTCCCCCGGCACGGCGGGCGGCGGGCGTCAAGGCCGCCCGGAGTAGCCCCACCCGCAACAGGACGGCCTCGGCGGCGCGGATGGCCGGTGGCTGGAACTCCTCGTGCGCCGGGTCCACCAGGACCAGGCCTGCCACCAGTTCCGGGCGCCGCCAGGCGAGGAGTTGGGCCAGCTGGCCGCCCCAGCTGTGCCCGACCAGGACGGCCGGGCCGGCGCCGAGGTGCTCCACCAGGGCCGCCAGGTCCCCGGTCGGGGACTCCAGCGACGGGCCGGAGACGCGATCGGGGTCACTGGCACCGAGCCCGGCCCGGTCGTACGCCACGACCCGGCTGTGCGCGGCCAGTTCGGGCAACACCGGCGCCCAGGTCAGCGACGAGGTGCCGCAGCCCGCGAGCAGGACCACCGGCGGACCGCCGCGCCCCGCCTCCACCCAGCGCAATGCCCGCCCGCCACGGTCGAGTTCGCCCTGCCGGACCCCGCCGGGGACGCGCTCGGCCAGCGCCTGCCCGATGGCGTCCTGCACGTCCCGCATGGCCCGCGTGTCCTGCGTGTCCTGCGTGCCCCACGGTTCCTGCGCGTTCTGCTTGTTCTCTGTCTTCTGCACGTTCGGCTCCCCCCTGGATCCGTCCGCCCGGTCCCGGCCTGTGGTGCCGGGTGACGCGGGTTCGTTACTCACCACTGCCACGAGTCCCGGGCGCCTCCCCGACGCCCGGCGGCCTAGCCGACGGCCGGGCCCGGACTCGCTGTCAGGCACCAGACCCTGACCGCCCGGCTCCACGCCGACCCGAACACCTCGCGTCCGTTGCGCGACCGGAGGACGAAGAGGAGGTGCTGTGGCGCAAGGCCGTCACCGGCCCGCGCCTGCACGGACCAGGCCGGGGCGGACCGGGCCACGCCGCGCCCGCCGCCCCGGCCCTCCGGTGGCTCAGGCCGACAGGGTCCGCTTGAACAGGTCGAGCACCGCCTCCCAGTGGCGCGCGTCGGCGACGGCGTCGTAGCGGGTGGTGTCGGCCTGGGTGTAGCCGTGCGCGGCGCCCGGGTAGACCTCCTCCCGGTGGCGGACACCGGCGGCGGTGAAGGCCTCGGCGAGCCGTTCGATCTGCTCGGCGGGCATGGACGGATCCTCGTCGGCGTGGCCGAAGTACACCTCGGCGGTGATCCGGGAGGCGCCCAGGTGCGGGCTGTCCGGCGCATCGGTGGCGAGGTTGCCGCCGTGGAACCCGGCGATGGCGGCGATCCGGTCGGGGTGGCTGGCGGCCGTCCACAGGGCGAGCAACGCACCGCGGCAGTAGCCGGTGAGGCCGACCGGGCCGTCCGAGACGAGCGGGGAGTCGGCGAGCCAACGCAGATAGGCGTCCGCGTCGCGGGTGGTCACCTCGGGGGTGAGGCTGAGGAGCAGCGGGCCGATCCGTTCGAAGATCGTCGGGTCCTTCTCCAGGTCGATCAGCGGCGGCAGTTCGACGACCGGCGCGCGGCCGTTCCGGTAGTAGGCGTTGGGGACCAGCACGGCGTACCCGGCCTGGGCGAGCCGGTCGGCCATGTCCTTCAGCTGGGGTCGGAGCCCGAAGGCGTCCATGTAGAGGATGACGCCGGGGTGGGCCCGCCCGTCGTCGGGGTGGGCGAGGTAGGCGTCGGCGGTGCCGTCCGCCGTCGGGATGTCCACGGTGGTTCCGCGCACGGTCATGGTGAGGGGTCTCCTTCGGTTCGCGCGGCAGGTTAGCGGGTGGACGCCGCCACCGACGCGGCGCCCGCGGGGAACGCAGGTGCGACCGCCCGGCGTTGGGCGTACATGGGTGTGATCGTAGATGTGGCGTGCGTGGCGGCGGCGGTGATCGGGCTGGTGCTCCTGATCACGTGGCAGATCCGGGGCGAGTCGTCGGGGCGTTGGCGGCGGGGCGGCGGGAGCACCGGGGTGGGCCTGGGCGGTGGGCTGGAGGAGTTGCAGGCGCTGTTCAGCCCGGGCAAGCGGGTGCAGGTCGAACAGCGGCGGGAACAGCTGACGCTGCGGGACGACGCCCAGGTCGGAGCGCCGCCGCACTTCGGCGTGGACCTGGACCGGGGCGTGGCGGTGCTGCACGGCAAGGGCGGGACGGGCGGTGAGACCGGACGGGGCCGGACAGGCGCTCAGGCCCCCCAGCCACGGGAGCAGAGCACCAGCCGGTAGCCGTCCGGGTCGGATATCGTCACGCCGAACTCCTCCCAGTAGGGGTTGTGGGACCGGACCGGGGTGCCACCGGCGGCCTCCAGCCGGGCGACCAGGGCGTCGTCCACCGGCGCACCGAGGTAGACGACGAAAAGGTCGTCGACCGTCGGGGTGGGCTCCAGCGGGTTCTCCGGGTCGTGGGTGAGTTCGAAGTGCCAGGCTCCGCCGGGCGGACCGACCATCAGCAGGTCGTGCTCGCCGGACACCCGCTCGGTGGTGCGCCACAGCACGTCCAGGCCGAGGCCGCCGACGTAGAAGCGCTCGGCCGCCGCGAGGTCGCGCGAGGGCCGGGCGATACGGACCCGCGTCGTCGAATCGATCATGGCCGCGACCCTAGCCGATACCACTGACACTGATAGTTCTAACCGGGTCCCTGGTGGTCGTGGCTCTGCCACTGACTGACGCCCTGCTGGGCTGTCCTCCGGTTGT
>NZ_JBHWIR010000031.1:0-21926 GCF_042731835.1 Kitasatospora sp. NPDC059817
CACGCCGTGATCAGTTTCCACCCCCCCACCCCCCCCCCCCGCACACACCCACCCCGCGCGCGGGCCGGGTTGCCCCCCCCCCCCCCCGCCCCCGGCGGCGGCCCCCGGGGTTCGGTGCGTCCACCCGGCTTTGTTCCAGAGTTGGGACATCTTGAGGCTTTTTGATCATCTTGTCCGTTTTACTCTGGACCGTATGGCCGAGCACAAGAGGGTCCTGACCCGCCGCCGCAAGATCCTGCGGGCGGCCGCCTGCGCGTTCGCCGCGCTCGTCGTCCTCGGCGCCGGAGCGGCCGGCTACGCGTACGTCAAACTCAACGGCAACATCAAGAGCGTCGACATCAACGCCCGCCTCGGCGACGCCCGCCCGCCGGCCGCCACCGACGGCTCGTTCAACGTCCTGGTGCTGGGCTCCGACTCGCGCAACGGCGAGAACGGCGACCTGGCCGGCGGCGACACCGGCGACACCGCCCGCTCGGACACCGCGATGGTGCTGCACGTCAACCAGGACCACTCGCACGCCGAGGTCGTCTCGATCCCGCGCGACACCCTGGTCACCCGGCCCGACTGCACCGACGCCGGCGGCAAGGCGGTGGCCGGCGCCAAGCGCGCGATGTACAACAGCGCCTTCGAGGCCGGCGGCGCGGCCTGCGCGGTCAAGACCACCGAGCAGCTCACCGGGCTGCGGATGGACCACTACGTGCAGATCGACTTCGCCGGCTTCGCCCGCGTCGTGGACGCGATAGGCGGGGCCACCGTGAGTACCACGGTGGCCATCCACGACAAGGACAGCGGGCTCGACCTGGCACCGGGCGAGCACCACCTCGACGGGCAGCAGTCGCTGGCCTTCGTCCGCACCCGGCACGGCGTCGGCGACGGCAGCGACCTCGGCCGGATCGAACTCCAGAAGCAGATGGTGAAGTCGCTGCTCCAGCAGGCCGGCGGGATCGGGCTCTACTCCAACCCGGTCAAGCTCTGGTCGATCGGCGACACCATGACCCGCAGCATCACCACCGACTCCGCGCTGGGCTCGGTGAACGCCCTGGTGGGGCTCGTCCAGGAGCTCAAGGGGATCGGGCCGGACCAGCTCGGCATGGTGACCCTGCCGGTGGTGACCGCGCCCAGCGACCCCAACCGGGTGGTCGAGCAGCAGCCGCAGGCGGACCAGCTCTGGGCGGCCCTCAAGGCCGACCAGCCGGTCCCGCAGGCGATCGTCTCGGCGCAGCCCGAGAACCCCGCCCAGGCCGCCCCCACGGCCGCCCCCACGGCCCCGGCGAAGGCTCCCGCCCGGCGCTGAGCTGCGCCCGGAATATCCCGGAACACGACCCGGTTTGGGAAGATGCGGCCGGTCCTGGCAGACTGGTCCGTCGGTCCCGGTTCACGTGCGGCGCTCCCGCCGCCGACCCGGTGCCCTCCCGAACCTAGGAGAACCCCTTGAAGCCCAACGTTCACCCCCAGTACGTGGTCACCCGTGTGACCTGCACCTGCGGTGCCGAGTTCACGACCCGCTCGACCGAGGCCAGTGGCGAGATCCGCGCCGAGGTCTGCTCGCAGTGCCACCCGTTCTACACCGGCAAGCAGAAGATCCTCGACACCGGTGGCCGCGTGGCCCGCTTCGAGGCCCGCTTCGGCAAGCAGCACAGCGCGAAGGCCTAGCGCTCCCACGGCGCCGGTTCCCGGTGCCCCCGTACTCGTTCCGGGGGCGCTGGGGGCCGGCGCCGTTCGCATCCCCCCAGCACCCCCTCCAGCGGTTCGCACCACCGGCCGGTTCCCACCGGCTCCCAACGGTTCTCACGGGAAGAAGGCCCACTCCATGTTCGAGGCAGTCGAAGAGCTCCTCGTCGAGCACGCCGACCTCGAGAAGAGGCTGGCCGACCCGTCCGTCCACGCCGACCAGGCCAACGCTCGCAAGCTGGCCAAGCGGTACGCCGAGCTGACCCCGATCACCCGGGTCTACCGGCAGTGGCGACAGGCCGGCGAGGACATCGAGGCCGCGCGCGAACTCGCCGCCGAGGAACCGGAGTTCCTCGCCGAGGTGAAGGAGGGCGAGCAGCGCCGCGAGGGGCTGACCGAGGAGCTGCGGATGCTGCTCGTGCCGCGCGACCCGAGCGACGACAAGGACGTCATCCTGGAGATCAAGGCGGGTGAGGGCGGCGAGGAGTCCGCGCTGTTCGCCGGCGACCTGCTCCGGATGTACCTGCGCTTCGCCGAGCGGATCGGCTGGAAGACCGAGATCATCGACGCCAACGAGTCCGACCTCGGCGGCTACAAGGACGTCTCGGTGGCCGTGAAGACCAAGGGCAACGCCGAGCCCGGGCAGGGCGTCTGGGCCCGGCTGAAGTACGAGGGCGGCGTGCACCGCGTGCAGCGCGTCCCCGCCACCGAGTCCCAGGGCCGCATCCACACCTCCGCGGCGGGCGTGCTGGTCACCCCCGAGGCGGAGGAGGTCGAGGTCGAGATCGTCGCCAACGACCTGCGGATCGACGTCTACCGTTCGTCCGGCCCCGGCGGCCAGTCGGTCAACACCACCGACTCCGCGGTCCGGATCACCCACCTGCCGACCGGTATCGTGGCGTCCTGCCAGAACGAGAAGAGCCAGCTGCAGAACAAGGAGCAGGCGATGCGCATCCTGCGGTCGCGCCTGTTGGCCGCCGCGCAGGAGGAGGCCGAGCGCGAGGCCTCGGACGCGCGTCGCAGCCAGGTCCGTACGGTGGACCGCTCCGAGCGGATCCGGACGTACAACTACCCGGAGAACCGCATCTCGGACCACCGCACGGGGTTCAAGTCGTACAACCTGGACCAGGTCCTGGACGGCGAACTGAACGCGGTGATCCAGTCCTGCGTCGACGCGGACGCGGCGGCCAAGCTCGCCTCGGCCCAACAGAACTGAGACCGGCGCGCCCCAGCCCGAGCGACGGCGCGAGCCGGAGCGCAGAAACAAGAGGTCGTACGGATGAACCTGCTGCTCGCCGAGGTGGCCCAGGCCACCCAGCGGTTGGCCGCGGCCGGCGTGCCGTCGCCGCGCTTCGACGCGGAGGAACTCGCCGCCTACGTCCACAACGTCAAGCGCAGCCAGCTGCACTCGGTGAAGGACGCCGACTTCGACGCCCGCTACTGGGAGGCCGTCTCCCGCCGCGAGGCGCGCGAACCGCTCCAGCACATCACCGGGCGGGCGTTCTTCCGCTACCTCGAACTGGAGGTCGGCCCCGGGGTGTTCGTGCCCCGGCCGGAGACCGAGACGGTCGTCGAGTGGGCCATAGACGCCGTCCGCGACATGGACGTGGCCGAGCCGCTGGTCGTCGACCTGTGCTCCGGCTCCGGCGCCATCGCGCTCGCCCTGGCCCAGGAGCTGCCGCGCTCGACCGTGCACGCCTTCGAACTCGACGAGGGCGCGCTGCAGTACACCCGGCGCAACATCGAGGCCAGCCCCGACCGCGCCCGGGTCACCCTGCACGCCGGTGACGCCACCCGGGCCTTCGCCGACGACCGCTCCTGGGACGGCCGCTTCGACCTGGTGATCTCCAACCCGCCGTACATCCCGCTCACCGAGTGGGAGTACGTCGCCCCGGAGGCCCGCGACCACGACCCGCAGATGTCGCTGTTCTCCGGCGAGGACGGCCTGGACACCATCCGCGGCATCGAGCGGGTGGCCGCCCGGCTGCTGCGCCCCGGCGGCGCGGTGGTGATCGAGCACGCCGACCAGCAGGGCGGGCAGGTCCCGTGGATCTTCAACGAGGAACGCGGCTGGACGGACACCGCCGACCACCGCGACCTGAACAACCGACCGCGCTTCACGACAGCCCGCAGGGCGTCGTTGTGAGCAGCCGGGCCGCGGCAGCGCCGCTCGCCCGGCCGCGCCGTGAAGACCGTGCTGTGAACGCTGTGATGAGCCATTCCGGAAGGGGACCGCACCGATGAGCCGCCGTTACGACTGTGCCGACGCCGGGGACCGCGCCACCGGCCTGCGCGAGGCCGCCTCGGCCATTCGCCGGGGCGAACTCGTCGTGCTGCCCACCGACACCCTGTACGGGGTCGGCGCGGACGCCTTCTCGCCGGAGGCCGTCGGCGACCTGCTGGCCGCCAAGGGCCGCGGCCGCAACATGCCCTCGCCCGTGCTGGTCGGCTCGCCGACCACCCTGCACGGCCTGGTCACCGACTTCTCCGAGCAGGCCTGGGAGCTGGTCGACGCGTTCTGGCCGGGCGGGCTCACCCTGGTCGCCAAGCACCAGCCCTCGCTGCGCTGGGACCTCGGCGAGACCCGCGGCACCGTCGCCGTCCGGATGCCGCTGCACCCGGTCGCCATCGAGCTGCTGAACGCCACCGGCCCGCTGGCCGTCTCCAGCGCCAACAAGACCGGCGGCCCGTCCCCGGCCACCTGTGACGAGGCGCAGGCGCAGCTCGGCGACGCCATCTCGGTCTACCTGGACGGCGGACAGGCGGACCACGCGACCGCCTCGTCCATCGTCGATGTCACGGGCAAGGTCCCGGTCCTGCTGCGGGCGGGCGCGATCAGCGTCGAGCAGCTGAGGGAGGTCGTCCCCGACCTGGAGGCCGGCAGTTGACGCCCATCGCCTCGCTCCATGCCGGGCCCGGCATAGCGCCGTACCTGAGTGTGGGCCCCAGGCCGCTGGACCACTTCCGGATCCTGTTCGTCTGCACCGGCAACATCTGCCGCTCGCCGATCGCCGAGCGGCTCACCCGGCGTGAGCTGGACACCCGGCTCAGCCCCCGGGTGGCCGGCCGGATCCTGGTGGAGAGCGCCGGCACCTGGGGCCACGTGGGCGCGCCGATGGAGGACCACGCCGTGACCGTCCTGGACGAGTACGGCGCCGACAGCGGCGGCTTCACCGGCCGCGAGCTGCTGGACGAGCACGTGGTCGAGGCCGACCTGGTGCTCACCGCGACCCTGGACCACCGCGCCCAGGTCATCTCGATGGGCCACGAGGCGGGGCTGCGCACCTTCACCCTGAAGGAGTTCACCCGCCTGGTGCGGACGATCGACCCGGGCACCCTGCCCGACCCGCGCCGCGGCGCCGACGTCACCGAGCGCGCCCGCGCCCTGGTCCGGGCGGCCGCCGCGCTGCGCGGCTGGCTGCTCGCCGCCACCCCGGAGTCCGACGAACTGGACGACCCGTACGGGGCCCCGATCGGCATGTTCCGCAACTGCGGCGAGGAGATATTCCACGCGGTCGACCCGGTGGTCACCGCGCTCACCGGCGTGCCCGCGCTGCGCTGACCGCCCGCGCCGCGAGCGGCCCGGAGGCCCCCCGGCGGCCCCCCGGAGACCAGGGGATGGCCCGCGGCGGCCGAGCGCCGAATGGCCCCGCGCCGACGAGCCGCCCGGCCCGGCCGGTCCTACGCTGGAGGAACCCACCCTTCCCGGCCCCCACGCCGGGAGGCGCCCCCACGCCGCCCCGGAGCCCCGCCATGACCGTCACCGACGCCCCGACCGGCCCGACCGCGACCAGAGGGCGCCCGTGGGCCTCCGAGGCACTGCACCGGGCCGATCCGCAGGTGGCCGACCTGCTGGCGGCCGAGGCCGAGCGGCGGGCCGAGACGGTCCAGCTGCTGGCGGGGGAGAACCTGACCTCCCCGGCCGTCCTGGCGGCGCTGAGCGGGCCGCTGATCGACAAGTACGCCGAGGGCTACCCGGGCCGCCGGCACCACACCGGCTGCGCCCTCGCGGACGCCGCCGAGCTGCTGGCGATCGACCGGGCCCGTGAGCTGTTCGCCGCCCCGCACGCCAACGTCCAGCCCCGGTCGGCGACTTCGGCGATGCTGGCGGCGTACGCGGCGCTGCTGCGGCCCGGCGACGGGGTGCTGGCGATGTCGCTGGAGCACGGCGGCCACCTCAGCTGCGGCTCGCGGGCGAACTTCTCCGGCCGCTGGTTCGCCTTCACGGGGTACGGGGTGCGCGAGGCCGACGGCCTGATCGACCTCGACCAGGTGCGCGACCTGGCCCGCGAGCACCGCCCGAAGGCGATCGTGGCGGGCTCGATCTCGCACCCCCGGCACCCGGACTGGGCCGCCTTCCGGGAGATCGCCGACGAGGTGGACGCCTACCTGATCGCCTCGGTCGCCCAGACCGCCGGCCTGGTCGCGGCCGGCGTGGCGCCCTCCCCGGTGCCGTACGCGGACGTCACCGTGGCGGCCACCCACAAGCTGCTGCGCGGCCCGCGCGGGGGCCTGCTGCTGTCCACCGCGGAGCTGGCCGAGCGGATCGACCGGGCGGTGTTCCCGTTCAGCCAGGGCGGGGCGGCGATGAACGAGGTGGCCGGCAAGGCGGTGGCACTGGCCGAGGCGGCGACACCCGGCTACCGGGCGTACGCGCAGCGGACGGTGGACGGGGCGCGGGTGCTGGCGACAGGGCTCGCGGCGGCCGGGATGCGCCTGCTGACCGGCGGCACCGACACCCACCTGGTGACGGCGGACGTGAGCCCGCTGGGCGTCACCGGCGCGGAGGCCGAGCGGCGCTGCGCCGTGGCCGGACTGCTGCTCGGCAAGTGCGCGCTGCCCTTCGACCCGGCTCCGGCGGCCGAGGCCTCCGGGATCCGGCTGGGCACCGGCACGGTGACCAGCCAGGGGATGGGCGAGGCGGAACTCGCCGAGCTCGCCGGGCTGATCGCTCAGGCGCTCGCCGGGGGCACGGGCGCGCGGGTGGCGAACCGGGTCCGGGAGCTGGCCCTGTCCTTCGCCGACCGGCGGTGACGAGAGCGTCGTCGACGGATATTCGGATCTCCTACCCGGGAGAGCGAACCGCGATGCGTGCCTTGAGCGTCCGACTCAATAAGGTGTGGGGCGTGGCGACGCACCTCGAACCCCGGGAACGCAGGGGAGTACCTTCGGTACCTCCCCGTTGGACAGTGACGCAGGAGGCCGGTGGTGCGTGAGTATCTGCTGGTGCTGTTCTGCACCGCCGCCGTCACCTACCTGTTGACCGGCCCGGTCCGGAAGTTCGCCATCGCGGCCGGCGCCATGCCGCCGGTCCGCGCCCGGGACGTGCACCGCGAGCCGACGCCGCGGCTCGGCGGGATCGCCATGTTCGGCGGGCTGTGCGCGGGCATCCTGGTCGCCTCGCAGCTGGACAACCTGAGCAAGGTGTTCTCCCAGGGCACCGACATCCGCGCGCTGCTGTCCGGCGCCGGGATCATGTGGCTGCTCGGGGTGCTCGACGACAAGTGGGGCGTGGACGCGCTGGTGAAGCTCGGCGGCCAGATGATCGCCGCCGGTGTGATGGTCTGGCAGGGCGTCACGGTGATCACCCTCCCGGTGCCCGGTGTCGGCGCGGTCGCGGTGAGCCCCACCCAGGGCATGGTCATCTCGGTCACCCTGGTCGTCGTCATGGTCAACGCGGTGAACTTCATCGACGGCCTGGACGGCCTGGCGGGCGGCATGGTCTGCATCGCCGCGATGGCGTTCTTCCTGTACAGCTACCGGCTCTGGTACGGCTACACGATCACCGACGCGGCGCCCGCGGTGCTGTTCAGCGTGCTGCTGATCGGCATGTGCCTGGGCTTCCTGGCGCACAACATGCACCCCGCGCGGATCTTCATGGGCGACTCCGGCTCGATGATGCTGGGCCTGATGCTGGCCGTGGCCGCGATCTCCATCACCGGCCGCGTCGACCCGGACCTGATCAGCAGCGAGACCGGTTCACAGACCGCGACCGTGCACGCCCTGGTGCCGATCTACATCCCGCTGCTGCTGCCGCTGACGGTCATCGCGCTGCCGCTGGCGGACCTGCTGCTCGCGGTGGTGCGCCGCACCTGGGCCGGCCAGTCGCCGTTCGCCGCGGACAAGCGCCACCTGCACCACCGGCTGCTCCAGGTCGGGCACTCGCACAGCCGTGCGGTCCTGATCATGTACTTCTGGGCCGCGCTGATCGCCTTCGGCACGGTGGCCTTCTCCGTCACCAACACCGGCCGCACGGTGGTGCTGACGCTCGCCGGGCTCTGCCTGGTCGGCCTGGTGGTGCTGCTGACGCCGCAGTTCCGGCCGCGCGCGCCGAAGGCGGTGCAGGCCTTCGTCCCGCCGCGCTACCGGCGCCGTCCGCCCGCCCCCATGGCCGAACTGTCGGCAAAGGACAAGCAACTTCTCGGTGAAGCCGACCGGGGAGCCTCCGCGCTCGACGACCACGGCCGGACCACCGGCCGTCGCTAGCAAGGCAGTTGATGTTCCGTCGGATGGCCTCACCCGTTCGGCTGTACCGTTGCGCCGTCGGTGTGACAGGTGCCACACATTCATGGTAAAGCTCTCATCAAATAGTTTGTGATACCGTTCACGAGTACCGAGAACACGCCGAAAGACCTGACAGGTGGAGGACTTCCGTCCCTGGTCGGTCTCCCTCGACGGGCCCGCCGCTCCAGCGGGCGGCCCGGGCGGCGGCCTCTCGGTCCGGTGTCACCCACCACCTTCTGTGCCCCGTCCCCCCGTCTCATCGACATGCCGCCGGAGCTGCCGACATGCCGTCCACCGACGCCCGGATCCTCCGAGGCGCCGCGATTCCCACTGCGGCCGCCGGGATCATCGCCATGGCGATCTCGTTCGCCGTCGCCGGCGGGAAGGGGCTGCTCGGCGCCCTCTTCGGCGCGCTGCTGGTGATGGCCTTCTTCAGTTCCGGCCAGGTCGCGCTCGACCGCCTGACCAGGTCGAACCCGCAGATCATGATGGCCGCGGCGCTCCTGGTGTACACCACGCAGATCCTGCTGGTCGGCATCGTCCTGGCCGTCTTCAAGGACACCGGGCTCTTCAACCGGCAGGCCTTCGCCTTCACGCTGCTCGGCTGCGCGCTGATCTGGACGGGGTTCCAGGTGCGTGGCGCGCTGAAGGCCAAGACCTTCTACGTCGACCCCGACGCCTCGGAAAAGAAGGGTGACAAGCCTTCCGACTCGGGGCGTCAACAGTGACGAGGCCTGACTGTCCCCCCAACGAGGGGGGCGGTGTTTATGCCGCACTGACGGACTGCTATCGTCCGTCGCAACAACGGAGTACGGGAAGCGGCCAGGTCTGTCCGAACAGCGGACGGATCGCCCCCCGAATCCGCGCAGTCTTCGATGATCCCGCTGTGGTGCGGCGCACCGGCGCGCGGGATCCGCGAGAAACCCATCAAGTTTCAGTGCCGCTCCGTGGCCGCAGGCCACGCCGACACACCGAGGTTGCCGTAACCATGCGTCACGACGAAGGAGTCCGTGGTGAGTGCTGATCAGCTCACGTTCCTCGCCTCAGGCAGTTGCCACTTCGGGGACGCTGGCTGCGGCTTCCCGGCCCCGGGTCTGAACGAGTTCCAGTTCAAGCCGATCTTCTCGATCGGCAGCATCGAGTTCAACAAGCCGATGCTGCTGTCGGTCATCGTTGCGCTCCTGGTCGTCGTCTTCTTCTGGGCCGCCTTCGCCAAGCCGCGCCTGGTCCCCGGCAAGCTGCAGCTGGTCGGCGAGATCGGCTACGACTTCGTCAAGCGCTCCATCGTGCTGGAGACGATCGGCAAGAAGGGCGAGAAGTACGTCCCGATGCTCGTCTCGATGTTCTTCTTCATCTGGTTGATGAACATCATGTCGATCATCCCGTTCGCACAGTTCCCCGTGACGGCGGCGATCGCGTTCCCGGCCGGCCTCGCGGCGGTCGTGTGGATCACCTACATGACGCTGACCTTCAAGAAGCACGGCTTCGTCGGCGGTCTCAAGAACCTCTGCTGGCCCTCGGGCATCCCCGGCTGGGTCATGTTCATCCTGGTGCCGATCGAGTTCTTCTCGAACATCTTCGTGCGCCCCTTCACGCTCGCGGTCCGAGCCTTCGCGAACATGTTCGCGGGCCACCTGCTGGTCGTGATGTTCTCCGTTGCCTCCTGGTACCTGCTCAGCCCGACCCTGGGTGCGCTCTACGGCTCGGCCTCGTTCGTCGTCGCCGTCGGCCTGACCGCCTTCGAGCTGCTGGTCCAGTTCCTGCAGGCCTACATCTTCGTGATGCTCGCCAGCAGCTACATCGCCGGTGCCCTCGAAGAGGCGCACTGAGCCAGGGGGCCCCGGCCCTCCTGAACCACTCCCGGAACGCCCGGTGGCCAATCACCACCGGTACACCATCCCCGCAAAGGACACACTGCAATGAGCATGCTCGCTGAGGTCGGCGTCTACGGTTCCGTCGCTTCGATCGGTTACGGCCTCGCCGCGATCGGCCCCGGCATCGGTGTCGGTCTCATCTTCGGTAACGGTGTGCAGGCGATGGCCCGCCAGCCCGAGGCTGCCGGCCTGATCCGCTCCAACATGTTCATCGGCTTCGCGCTGACCGAGGCGCTCGCCCTCATCGGCATCGTCATGCCGTTCGTCTTCGGCCAGGGCCCCAAGTAATCCCCGGCGTAGACCCTTCGAGGAAGGTCCAGATATGAGCGTCGTGGCTCAGCTTGCGGAGACGGAGGAGATCATGAATCCTCTCCTGCCCGCGTGGCCCGAGATCATCATCGGCCTGCTCTGCTTCTTCATCGTCTTCGGCCTGCTCGGCAAGAAGCTCCTCCCCAGCATCGAGAAGGTGCTGTCGGAGCGTCGGGACGCCATCGAAGGCGGCATGGAGCGCGCCGAGGCCGCCCAGGCCGAGGCCCAGGCCCTGCTTGAGCAGTACCGCGCCGAGCTCGCCGAGGCGCGTCACGAGGCTGCCCGCATCGTCGAGCAGGCTCGCGAGCAGGGCGCTGCCCAGCTCACCGAGATGCGCGAGGAGGGCCAGCGTCAGCGCGAGGCCATCGTCGCCGCCGGCCACGCGCAGATCGAGGCCGACAAGAAGCAGGCGACCGCCGTCCTGCGCCAGGACGTGGGTTCGCTGGCCTCCCAGCTGGCTTCCCGCATCGTGGGTGAGTCCCTTGAGGACAGCGCTCGGCAGAGCGGCGTGATCGACCGTTTCCTGGACGAGCTGGAGGCCAAGGCCGCCGTTGCTCAGGGTGCGGCCAAGTGATCGGCGCCAGCCGCGAGGCCCTCGCCGCCGGCCGGCAGAACCTGGAGAGCCTGACCGACTCCACCTCGGTGGACGCGGCCAAGCTCGCCGAGGAGCTCACCGCCGTCACGGCCGTGCTGGACCGTGAGGTGTCGCTGCGCCGTGTCCTGACCGACCCGTCCCGGTCGGGTCAGGACAAGGCCCAGCTGGTCTCCTCGCTGCTGACCGGTCAGGTCTCCGGCGAGACCGTCGACCTCGTCTCCGGTCTGGTCCGCTCCCGCTGGTCGGGCTCGCGCGACCTGGTGGACGGGACCGAGGAGCTGTCCGCGTACGCCGAGGTCATCGCGGCGGACAGGGCAGGCGCCCTGGACGACGTCGAGGACGAGCTGTTCCGGTTCAGCCGGGTGGTGAGCGGCTCGCACGAGCTGCGCGCCGCGCTGACCGAGCCGAAGGCCGGCATCGCCCCGAAGGCCGCGCTGATCAACAAGCTGCTCGGCGGCCGCGCCCACGCGGGCACCGTCCGGCTGGTCACGGCCATCGTCAACGCGCCGCGTGGCCGTAGCCTGGAGCAGGGCCTGGAGTCCTACTCGAAGCTCGCCGCCGCGCGCCGCGGCCGCGTGGTGGCCCTGGTCACCACCGCGGTGCCGCTGTCGGACACCCAGAAGGAGCGCCTGTCCGGTGCTCTGGCCCGGATGTACGGCCGCCAGGTCCACCTGAACATCGACGTCGACCCCGAGGTCGTCGGCGGTGTCCGGGTGCAGGTCGGCGACGAGATCATCGACGGCACCGTGTCGAGCCGCCTCGAAGGCGCTCGCCAGTCGCTCGAAGGCTGAGCACCGAAGCAGCAGCACATCCGACCCTCGGTCGGGAAACCGGCTCCCCAAGGAGCCGGCACATCGGACGGCCGGTTCGGCAGACCCGGCCGAGAGTCGAATACTTGCGGCCCTCAATGGCGGGCCGAGGATCGCAAACTAGGAGAGCAGGGAAGCCTGATGGCGGAGCTTACGATCCGTCCGGAGGAGATCCGGGACGCGCTGGCCGACTTTGTCCAGTCGTACCAGCCGGACGCCGCTTCTGTGGAAGAGGTCGGCACGGTCACTGACGCGGCGGACGGCATCGCGCATGTCGAGGGCCTGCCCTCGGTCATGGCGAACGAGCTGCTGAGGTTCGAGGACGGCACGCTCGGCCTCGCGCTGAACCTCGACACCCGCGAGATCGGTGTCGTCATCCTCGGCGAGTTCGGTGGCATCGAAGAGGGCCAGACCGTGCGCCGCACCGGCGAGGTCCTCTCGGTTCCGGTCGGCGACGGCTACCTCGGCCGCGTCGTGGACCCGCTGGGCAACCCGATCGACGGTCTGGGTGACATCGCCTCCACCGGCCGTCGTGCCCTGGAGCTGCAGGCCCCCGGCGTCATGGCCCGCAAGTCGGTCAAGCAGCCGCTGCAGACCGGCATCAAGGCCATCGACTCGATGACCCCGATCGGCCGTGGCCAGCGTCAGCTGATCATCGGTGACCGCCAGACCGGCAAGACCGCGGTGGCCGTCGACACGATCATCAACCAGCGCGACAACTGGCGCTCGGGCGACCCGGAGAAGCAGGTCCGCTGCATCTACGTCGCCGTGGGCCAGAAGGGCTCCACCATCGCGTCCGTCCGCGGCGCCCTGGAGGAGGCCGGCGCGCTGGAGTACACCACCATCGTGGCTGCTCCCGCCTCCGACCCGGCCGGCTTCAAGTACCTCGCCCCGTACACCGGTTCGGCCATCGGCCAGGAGTGGATGTACGACGGCAAGCACGTCCTGATCATCTTCGACGACCTGTCGAAGCAGGCCGAGGCCTACCGCTCCGTGTCGCTGCTGCTGCGCCGTCCGCCGGGCCGCGAGGCCTACCCGGGCGACGTCTTCTACCTGCACTCCCGCCTGCTGGAGCGCTGCGCCAAGCTGAACGACGCCCTGGGCGGCGGCTCGATGACCGGTCTGCCGATCATCGAGACCAAGGCCAACGACGTCTCGGCGTACATCCCGACCAACGTCATCTCCATCACCGACGGCCAGTGCTTCCTGGAGTCCGACCTGTTCAACGCCGGCATCCGCCCGGCCGTGAACGTCGGCATCTCGGTCTCCCGCGTCGGTGGCTCCGCCCAGATCAAGGCCATGCGCTCGGTTGCCGGCCGTCTGCGTCTGGACCTCGCCCAGTACCGCGAGCTGGAGGCCTTCGCCGGCTTCGGTTCCGACCTGGACGCGGCCTCCAAGGCCCAGCTGGCGCGCGGTGCGCGCATGGTCGAGCTGCTGAAGCAGGGCCAGTACCAGCCGTTCCCGGTCGAGGAGCAGGTCGTCTCCATCTGGGCCGGCACCACCGGCAAGCTGGACGACGTCCCGGTCGCCGAGATCCGCCGCTTCGAGCGCGAGTTCCTGGACCACGTGCGCCTCCAGCACAAGGACCTGCTCGCGGGCATCGTCGAGACCGGTCTGCTCGCCGAGGGCACCGTCGACGCGCTGACCACGGCCATCGACGCCTTCAAGCAGGGGTACCAGACCGCCGACGGCAAGCTGCTCTCCGAGCAGGCCTGAGTCCGGTAGCGAGGGAAAGGACGTAACGACCCATGGGAGCACAGCTTCGGGTCTACAAGCGCCGGATCCGCTCTGTCACCGCGACGAAGAAGATCACCAAGGCGATGGAGATGATCTCCGCGGCGCGCATCGGCAAGGCGCAGCGCGCGGTGGCCGCCTCCGCCCCGTACGCCGATGAGCTCACCCGGGCGGTGACGGCGGTGGCCACCCGGTCCAACGCCAAGCACCCGCTCACCACCGAGAACCCGAACGCCACGCGTGCCGCCGTCCTGCTGATCACGGCGGACCGCGGCCTGGCGGGCGGTTACTCGTCCAACGCCATCAAGGCGGCGCTGGCGCTCACCGAGCGCCTGCGCGGCGAGGGCAAGGACGTGGTGACCTACATCGTCGGTCGGAAGGGTCTGTCGTACTACACCTTCCGTGACCTGGCGGTCGGGAACTCGTGGACGGGCTTCTCGGACAAGCCGACCTACGGTGACGCGAAGACGGTCGCGGGCGAGCTGATCGAGGCCTTCACGGCCGAGACCGGCGGCGTGGACGAACTCCACGTGGTCTCGACCGAGTTCGTGTCGATGCTGACGCAGGACGCGGTGGACGCCCGACTGCTGCCGCTGAAGCTGGACGAGGTCCAGCTCAGCGACCAGACGTCGGCCAAGGCCGAGATCTTCCCGCTGTACGACTTCGAGCCGTCGGCGGAGGGCGTCCTCGACGCGCTGCTGCCGCGGTACGTCGAGAGCCGGATCTACAACGCGCTGCTGCAGTCGGCCGCCTCCGAGCACGCCGCCCGCCGCCGCGCGATGAAGAGCGCGACGGACAACGCCGGCGAGCTCATCAAGTCGCTCACGCGGCTTGCCAACTCGGCCCGTCAGGCCGAGATCACCCAGGAAATCAGCGAGATCGTCGGCGGTGCCAACGCCCTCGCCGACGCTAGCCGCGGGAGCGAATGAGAATGACCACCACTGTTGAGCCGACCACGGCGACGGGCCGCGTCGCGCGGGTCATCGGCCCGGTCGTCGACGTGGAGTTCCCCGTCGACGCCATTCCGAACATGTTCAACGCCCTGCATGTCGAGGTGGAGAACCCCGACGGCTCGGGCAAGAAGACCCTGACCCTCGAGGTCGCCCAGCACCTGGGCGACGGCATGGTCCGCGGCATCTCGATGCAGCCGACCGACGGTCTGGTCCGTGGCACCCAGGTCACCGACACCGGTGCCGCCATCTCGGTGCCCGTCGGCCAGATCACCAAGGGCAAGGTCTTCAACGCCCTCGGCGACGTGCTGAACGTGGACCAGAAGGAGTTCGACCAGCAGGTCGAGGTCCGCTGGCCGATCCACCGCAAGGCGCCGGCGTTCAAGGACCTCGAGTCCAAGACCGAGATGTTCGAGACCGGCATCAAGGTCATCGACCTCCTCACCCCGTACGTCCAGGGTGGCAAGATCGGTCTGTTCGGTGGTGCCGGTGTCGGCAAGACCGTTCTGATCCAGGAGATGATCTACCGCGTCGCCGAGAACTTCGGTGGTGTGTCGGTGTTCGCCGGCGTCGGCGAGCGCACCCGTGAGGGCAACGACCTCATCGACGAGATGGTCGACTCGGGCGTTCTGGACAAGACCGCGCTGGTCTTCGGCCAGATGGACGAGCCGCCGGGCACCCGTCTGCGCGTCGCGCTCTCCGCGCTGACCATGGCGGAGTACTTCCGTGACGTCGAGAAGCAGGACGTGCTCCTCTTCATCGACAACATCTTCCGGTTCACCCAGGCCGGTTCCGAGGTGTCGACCCTGCTCGGCCGCATGCCCTCCGCGGTGGGCTACCAGCCGAACCTGGCCGACGAGATGGGCCTCCTCCAGGAGCGCATCACCTCGACCCGCGGTCACTCGATCACCTCGATGCAGGCGATCTACGTCCCCGCGGACGACCTGACCGACCCGGCCCCGGCCACCACCTTCGCCCACCTGGACGCGACGACCGTTCTGTCGCGCCCGATCTCGGAGAAGGGCATCTACCCGGCCGTCGACCCGCTGGACTCCACGTCCCGCATCCTCGACCCGCGGTACATCGCGCAGACCCACTACGACACGGCCCTCCGTATCAAGGGGATCCTGCAGAAGTACAAGGACCTCCAGGACATCATCGCCATCCTCGGCATGGACGAGCTGTCGGAGGAGGACAAGATCACGGTCCACCGGGCCCGTCGCATCGAGCGCTTCCTCTCGCAGAACACCTACGTGGCGAAGCAGTTCACCGGTGTCGAGGGTTCGACCGTGCCGCTGTCGGAGACCATCGAGGCCTTCAACTCGATCGCCGACGGCAAGTACGACTCCGTCCCGGAGCAGGCCTTCTTCATGTGCGGTGGCATCGAGGACCTCGAGAAGAACGCCGCCGAGCTGGCGAAGAAGTAATCGCGGCCGGTAGCAGCTGAGTGACCGTGAGGGGTGGCCCCGAGCCCGGGACCACCCCTCGCGTCGCATCGGCTGTGATTCCGGTCAAATCCGTGCCGCCGGTTTCATGCCGGGGGCGCGCGGCCGTTATTCTTACCGAAACTCCCGAGTAATCGGGGGTTGCATGAGCCTAGGAGCCCACGTTGGCTGAGCTGCACGTCGAGCTGGTCGCAGCCGACCGCAAGGTGTGGTCCGGTGCGGCCACCATCGTCGTCGCCCGTACGGCCTCCGGCGACACCGGCATCATGCCGGGTCACACCCCGGTGCTGAGTGTGCTGGAGACCGGTCCGGTCACCATCCGCACGACGGACGGCGGCACCGTGATCGCCGCGGTGCACGGCGGCTTCATCTCCTTCGCCGACAACAAGCTGTCTCTGCTCGCGGAGATCGCCGAGCTGGCGGACGAGATCGACGTCGCCCGCGCCGAGCGCGCGCTGGAGCAGGCCAAGTCGGGCCTGGACGAGCACGCCGAGCGGCGCGCCGAGGTCCGCCTGTTCGCGGCGCGCGGCCTCAAGGCCCACGTCTGAGTGCGCCGAGACCCCGGTTCAGCGGGGTCGACCGACGGTCCCGGGGACGCGTGAGCGTGACCCCGGGACTGTCGTCGTAGTTGGTAGGTCAACGCGGTCGCTTGATACGACCGATACGGGGAACGCGGGTAGCGAGGAGGTAGGTGAGCATGGTCCTCGCGCTTGTGGTGTGTGCGGCGGTCGTGGCGCTGGGTGTGATCGGCCTGGTGGCGTTCGCGGTACGACGCCGCCTGATCCAGCGGGTCGGCGGCACGTTCGACTGCAGTTACCGACTCAAAATGCCCGCCGACGCCTCGACGCAGCCCGACCTCGACGAGAACGGCAAACCCACCTCGGCCCCGGTCCCCCAGACCGACGGCAAGGGGTGGGTTTTTGGTATCGGCCGCTACAGCGGTGACTCGATCGAGTGGTTCCGGGTCTTCTCGTACGCCCCGCGCCCGCGCAGGGTGCTGCCGCGCCGGGAGATCGAGGTGCTCGGCCGGCGCTACCCGGAGGGCCAGGAGGAGCTCGCCCTGCTCTCCGGCTCGGTGGTGCTGCGCTGCCTGCACAACGGGGAGCCGCTGGAGCTGGCGATGAGCGAGGACGCGCTCACCGGCTTCCTCGCCTGGCTGGAGGCCGCCCCGCCCGGGCAGAGGGTCAACGTCGCGTAGCGACGGACCCTCGGGGTGGGGGTACCCCCGGCCGGAGGCTGGGGGAGGTCGACGTCGCGTAGCGGCGATCGCCGAGCTCGGGGTTAACGCCGCCTAACCCGTCCGGCTACGCTGGCCGCATGGTGAATCTGACGCGCATCTACACCCGTACCGGCGACGACGGCACCACCGCGCTCGGCGACATGAGCCGGACCACCAAGACCGATCCCCGCCTGGCGGCGTACGCCGACACCAACGAGGCGAACGCGGCGATCGGGGTGGCCGTCGCGGCCGGATCGCTGCCCGAGGACATCGTCACGGTGCTCGTCCGGATCCAGAACGACCTGTTCGACGTCGGCGCGGACCTGTCCACGCCGGTGGTCGAGGACCCGAAGTACCCGCCGCTGCGGGTGCTGCCGTCGTACATCGACCGGCTGGAGGGGGACTGCGACCACTACCTGGAGCAGTTGGAGAAGCTGCGCAGCTTCATCCTGCCCGGCGGGACGCCCGGCGCGGCCTACCTGCACCTGGCCTGCACGGTGGTGCGGCGGGCCGAGCGGGCCACCTGGGCGGCGATCGCGGAGCACGGGGACAGCGTCAACCCGCTGACCGCGAAGTACCTCAACCGGCTCTCCGACCTGCTGTTCATCCTGGCCCGGGCGGCCAACAAGGAGCGCGGCGACGTGCTCTGGGTGCCGGGCGAGAACCGCTAGGGAGAGTCACTCAGAGCCGCTTCTCCGGGACGCCGGCGACGGGCTGCTCGGCGATCGGGGCGTGCGCGTCCTGCTCGCCGGCCGGCGGCTGCTTGGGCCAGAGCGTGTAGCTGACGGCGATGACCACGTTGACCACGGCGGCGATGCCCAGCTTGAGGTACCACTGGAGGAAGGTGCCGAAGTGCGCGGAGCCTCCCGACAGCGGCACCAGCAGGGTGATCAGGCTCAGCGTGATCACGGCCGAGACCACCGTGCGGCGGCAGATCTGCCACTCGTACCGGGACCGCTCCGCGCCGTACTTCGGTGAGCGCGGCGGCTTGGGGCCGCCGGCGAAGCGGTACATGAAGTGCCGGTCGGCCCAGCGGACCAGCGAGGGCCCGTACCCGATGGAGAAGCCCGCGTAGCTCGCCGCGAGGGCGTGCGTCCAGCTCGCGGCGGCGCCGCCGCGCAGGTCGAGCACGGTGAGCGCGTACAGGGTGAGGTCCACCACCGGCAGGCCGACCAGCAGGGCGGTGCTGGTGCGGCGCCACCGCAGCAGGTAGCGGGCGGCGAGACCGAGGCCGAGCAGGATCCAGAAGGAGATCTCGGCCGCGACGATGAGGGTGACGATCACGTTGTGCTCCCGGGCGGTCGGCGGTGCCTCCAGCCTGGTGCGCGGGCGTGGCCGCGTCGTCGTCGCCGGGTGCCGTCCCGGCCTGCACCTTTCGATGTACGGCTGCTCCTCCGGGGACGGGAGCCGCCCGGCGCCCGGGGATGGTGAGATGGGGGTGTGCTGAGACCGACCCTCACCCCGCGCCAGGAGGACCGGGGGATCGCCCTGCTCGGTCTGCTCGGCGGAGCGCTGCTGATCGCGCTCCAGGTCTACGACAACTCCTCGCGGATCCCGCGCTGGGCGGTGGTGCCGTCGCTGCTGGTGATGGCGGTGCTGGAGCTGTTCCGGCGGACCAGGCCGGTGCTCACCACGACGCTGGGCGGGCTCGCCTTCGGGTACGGCATCTTCACCGGCGCCCTGCTGGCGACCAGCCTGATGTACACCGACCTGCTCTACGCGGCGGTGCTCTACGGCACCCCGAGGATGTCCCGGATCCTGCACCTGACCGGCACGGGCTCGGTGCTGGTGCTGTCCACCCTGGTGCTGATCTACAGCGACGCCTCGAACGCGGCGGCGGTGGTGGTGCTCACCGTGCTGATCTACCTGGCGCCGGTCTGGACCGGGGACGTGGTCCGCAAGCACCGCGACCGGGCCGTGAGCGAGCGGCTGCGGGCCGAACAGACCGCGCTGCTCTCGGAGATGGACCGGCGTGAGGCCGTCGTCGCCGAACGCGCGAGGATGGCACGGGAGTTGCACGACGTGGTGGCCAACCACCTGTCGGCGATCGCGATCCACGCGACCGGCGCGCAGTCCGTCGCCCGGCGCCGTCGGCTGGCCGGGGACGACCCGCTGGTGGAGGTGCTGGCGGTGATCCGGGAGAGCAGCGTCCAGGGTTTGGCCGAAATGCGTCGCATGATCGGACTGCTGCGCGACAGCGGCGGGGGAGAGGCGGACGAGTCGTACGCGGCGCCCGACCTGGCCGCCGTGGACGCCCTGCTGGCCAAGGCCCGGGCGGCCGGTCAGGACGTCGGGCTGGACTTCGAACTCGCCGAGCAGGGCGAGCGCGGGGAGGTCCCGGTGCCGGTCCGGCTGGCCGCGTACCGGATCGTCCAGGAGTCGCTGACCAACGCGCTCAAGCACGCCGGGCCCGGACTGGTCAGCGTGCGGATGGAGTTCGGCCCCGAGGAACTGCGGATCGCCGTGGACAGCCCGTACCGGCACGGCCCGGGCCGCGAACTGCCCGGCGCCCGGGCCGGGCTGGTCGGCATGGCGGAGCGGGCCGGGCTGCTCGGCGGCAGCTTCGAGGCGGGGCCACGGAACGACTACTGGAGCGTGCGCGCGGTACTGCCGCGCGGGCGGGAGAGCGGGGCAGGGGCATGACGATCCGGGTGCTGGTGGCCGAGGACCAGGCGGCGGTACGGGCGGCGCTGGTGATGATCCTGCGGGCCGAACCGGACATCGAGGTGGTCGGGCAGGCCGCCGACGGCGAGGAGGCCGTCCGGCTGGCGCTGGAGCTGCGGCCCGACGTGGTGCTGATGGACGTGCAGATGCCCCGGCTGGACGGCGTCTCGGCGACCCGGCAGGTGGTCGCCGCCGGGGCCGGCCAGGTGCTCGTGCTGACCACCTTCGACCTGGACGAGTACGTCTACGGCGCGCTGCGGGCCGGCGCGGCCGGGTTCCTGCTCAAGGACCTGGAGGCGGACACCCTGGTCGAGGGCGTCCGGACGGTGGCGCGCGGGGACGGCATGCTGGCGCCCTCGGTGACCAGGCGGCTGATCGGCGCCTTCGCCCGGCCGGACCGGGCGGTCGGGCCGGAAGCCAGGGAGGCGGTGGCCGGACTGACCCCGCGTGAGCGGGAGGTGCTGGCCTGCATCGGGGCCGGGCTGTCCAACGGGGAGATCGCGGCCCGGCTGGAGATGGCGGAGGCGACCACCAAGACGCACGTCAGCCGGATCCTGGCGAAGCTGGGGCTGCGCAACCGGGTGCAGGCGGCGATCCTGGCGCAGGACCTCGGGCTGAGTGTCTGACCGTCCGACCGTCTGATGGTCTGGCCATCCGGTCCGGTCAGATGGTCCGATCGGCTGGTCTGATCAGCTGGTCACGGCGGGTCTGGGTCGCCCGACCAGGTCGGGCGCAGATCACACTCCCGATTGACACCACGGGGCCGGATTGGGCATTAGAGTCCCGGCAACGAGCGATGCGGCTCTCCGGCGGTGACCCCTGCCCTGAGCCGCCTTCAGGGCCCGCCCCAGGGCGGCGACGGCATCGGGAGACCCAGCCATGAGCAATGCGTCCAGCAAGCAGATCGCCGTGATCGGTGCCGGCCTGATGGGCGCCGGCATCGCCCAGGTGTCCGCGCAGGCCGGCCACCCGGTGGTGCTGCGGGACGTCACCGAGGAGGCCCTGCAACGCGGTCTCGCGGGCATCCGCGCCTCCTACGCGAAGTTCGTCGCCAAGGGCCGGCTGAGCGCCGAGGACGCCGAGGCCGCGCTGGGCCGGATCACCACCACCACCGACCTGGGCGCCGTCGCCGAGGCCGACATCGTGGTCGAGGCCGTGTTCGAGCAGTTCGAGGTCAAGGAGGCCGTCTTCCGGGAGCTCGACAAGCTCGCCAAGGACGGCGCGGTGCTGGCCTCCAACACCTCCGCCATCCCGATCACCCGGATCGCCGCCGCCACCCGGCGCCCCGAGTCGGTCGTCGGCGTGCACTTCTTCTCGCCGGTGCCGCTGATGAAGCTGGTCGAGCTGGTCCGCGGCTACAAGACCAGCGACGAGACCCTGGCCGCCGCCCGCGCCTTCGCCGAGGGCGTCGGCAAGGACGTCGTGGTGGTCAACCGGGACGTGGCCGGCTTCGTCACCACCCGCCTGATCACCGCACTGGTCGTCGAGGCCGCCAAGCTGTACGAGTCGGGCGTCGCCACCGCCGAGGACATCGACACCGCCTGCCGCCTCGGCTTCGGCCACCCGATGGGCCCGCTGGAGACCGCCGACCTGACCGGCGTGGACATCCTGCTGCACGCCGCCCGCAACATCTACGAGGAGACCCAGGACGAGAAGTTCGCCGCCCCGGAGATCATGGCGCGCATGGTCACCGCCGGTGACCTCGGCCGCAAGAGCGGCCGCGGCTTCTACCCGTACGAGGGCAAGTGAGCCCCCGCCGGAACGGGTGAACGACGACGCCCGGCGACCGGGCGGGCCGTGCGGCCGAACACCGTACGGCCCGCCCGGTCGGGGGCGGGTGAGTTTCCTCACGCCAGGTGCCGCAGACGGGTGATTTGGGCGGTAATCGAGCGTAGGTGTGGAGACTGACTGCGTATATTCCCTCGGACGAGTGAAGTTGCTTCAGATCTGGCCGGAACCAGCAACCTGCGCTGCTGGTTCGCCGTCAGAAGAGGGAGACCCGGCCCAGCACGACGAGGCTGCGACCGGACCCGGGCGAGGGGCCACGGCCCGCCCGGATGGACACCCCACCCCCCCCGCCCGCCCCGCCCCGGGGGGGCCCCCCCCCCGCGGGCCCCGCGGGGCGGGGGGGGGGGGGTCCGGCGCACACCCC
>NZ_JBHWIR010000031.1:21936-35118 GCF_042731835.1 Kitasatospora sp. NPDC059817
GGCCCCGGCCCCGGGGGGGGGGCCACGGGCCCGCCGGTTTGCACCCCCCCCCCCCCCCCCCGGCACGGCCGGGTCGGACCACCCCCGTACCGGACCGGTCAGGCGAAGGAGGAGAGCATGCGCATCACCGGCGACCACAGGGCGCTGGCCATCGAAGGCCGCCTCGACGTGCGCACCGCCGCCGACGCGCGTGCCCGGCTGCACCAGGCCGTGGACGGTGGCCTCGGCGACCTCGTGCTCGACCTCGCCCGGCTGGAGTTCTGGGACGCCACCGGCCTCGGCGTGATCATGGGCACCCACCGCAGGGCCGGCCGGATCGGCCGCCGGCTGGTGCTGCGCTCCGTCCCGGCCCAGCTCCAGCGGCTGCTGGTGGCCACCAAGCTGCACCGCATCCTGGCCGTGGACGGCGTCACCGAGGCCCAGGGGATCGCCCTCTAGGGCCTGTCCCGCCCTGCCCTCGTTCGGCCTCTGCCCTTGCTCGTTCCCAGCCCGCGTTCGTCCCCTGCCCGGTCTTCGTCCGGCTCCGACCCGGCCCGGATCGGCCGTCGCCCGGCCCCCGACCGGACTGCCCCTGCGCGGGCGGGCCCGGATGTGCAAGAGTCTGCCCGTCAGATGACGGCCGCCTCAGCCAGCTGCCCCCAGCCCGCGCGCGGCCGCGACCGAGACGTCAGCCGACCGGCGCGGGGCGCCGGCGGCCGAGCAGGATGCGGAGCAGAACGTGGCACAGCCAACCGGGGAGTTCCGGCAGGAGGCCGCCCGCACCCGAGGCGGCGAACTCGTCTCCGGCGCCCTGCTGGTCGGCGTCGGCGCCCCGGACGGCTCCGAGGTCAGGCCCTGCCCCGAGGAGTGGCGGCCCCGCCCGCGCCGGATCGAGCGCAGCGAGCCCGCCCGGGGCCCGGTCGGCGGCGTCGGCCGCGCGGTCGGCCCGCTCGCCCTCGGTGCCGGGCCCGCCGACCTGCCGCTGCTCGACCGCGAGGCCGACGTCGCCGAACTCCTCGGCCTGCTCGCCGAGGGCCGCTCGATACGCCTGGTCGGCCAGGCCGGCTCGGGCCGCAGCGCGCTGCTGTCGGCCGTCGCCGAGGCCGCCGCCGACCTCGCCCCCGGCGGCGTCGTCCAGCTCTGCGGGCACCGCCGCACCACCGCCGACCTGCTCCAGGACCTCTTCGCGGCCACCCACCACGCCCCCGGCTACCGGCCCGACCCGGGCCGGCTGGCCGTGCACCTCGCCGAGGTCGGCGCGATCGTGGTCGTCGACGGCGCGGAGCAGTCCGGCGCCGAGCTGGAGGGCCTGCTCGCCATCGCCCCCGGCTGCGCCTTCCTGATCTCCGTCGCCCCCGGGAGCCCGGCGCTGTCGCCCGGCTCCCGCTTGCAGGACCACCTGGTCGCCGGGCTCTCCCGCTCCGCCTGCCTCGCCCTCGCCGCCCGCCAGGCCGGTCGGCCGCTGGACGTCGAGGAGAAGGCCTGGGCGGTCGACCTCTGGTTCGAGTCCGAGGGACTGCCGCTGCGCTTCGTCCAGGCCGCCGCGCTGCTGCGCCAGCGGGACGTCGCGGTGGACGCGCTGGTCGCCGCCGAGGAGGACCGGATGGGGGTCTTCGGCGCGGTCGAGGAGCCCGTCCACGACCCCGACCCGGCCGTCCGCGAGAACGCGCTGCGCCGCACCGTCCCGCTGCCGTCCGTCGCCGAGACCGCCTCACCCGCCGTCCGGCTCGCGGAGGGTCTGAGCGAGCCCGCCCAGGCCGTCCTGAGGCTCGCCGTCGCGCTCGGCGGCGAGTGCCCCACCGCGCCGCACCTGCCCGCGCTGATCGACGTCGGCCAGGGCGAGAGCGCCCTCGCCGAACTCGCCGACGCCGGGCTGGCGGTGTCCATCGGCGGGCACCACCGGCTGACCGCCGGGGTGCTGGACCTGCTCGCCCCGCACTGGCCGGCCCGCGGCTGCCTGGACGGCGCCGCCCAGCACTTCTCCTGGTGGGTCGGGCACAGCTCGGTGTCGCTGGCGCAGGTCGCGGCCGAGGCGGAGGTGGTGGTCGGCGTGCTGGTCGCGGACCGGGAGGCCGGCCGGCACGACGCGGTCGTGCGCCTGGCCCGGGCGGCCGCGCCCGCGCTGGCGCTGGCACTGCGCTGGGGCGCCTGGGAGCGGGTCCTGCACCTGGGGCTGGAGGCGGCCCGCAGGACGGGCTCCGGTACCGACCAGGCCTGGTTCCACCACGAGGCGGGCGTGCACGCGTTCTGCGTCCAGGAGCCGTCCCGGGCGATGGCCGAGCTGGAGACGGCGCTCACCCTGCGGTCCGCCGCCGGCGAGCAGCGCGGCGTCGCGGCAGCCGGCCGGATGCTGGACCTGCTGCGCGCCGACGGGCGGCAGCTGGCGCCCGCCGCGACCCCCGGGCCGGCGCCCGTGCGGCGGCCCGTCATCCGCGCGATAGCCAAGGTGCCGTCCAGCCTGCGCTCCGGGACCAGGCGCCGGGTGATCGCCGCGTCGGCGGCCGTCCTCGCGCTCGGGGCGCTCGGGACGGCGGTGGCGATGAGCGCCACCGGTCCGGAGCAGCACCCGGGCAACGACCCGCACACCCGGCTCGACGACCCCGACGGCGGGCAGGGCGGGCCGCTCCCGTCGCCGCACGCCGGCGGCCCGACCGCCGCCACCGGTGCCACCGGTACGGGGGCGCCGGGGACGGACGCGGGCGGCGGTCCGGCGGCGGACGGGACCAGCCCGGAGCCGTCGCAGAGCGGTGGCGCGTCGCGCTCGCCGAGTGCGTCGAAGAAGCCGAGCCGTGGGCCGAGCGAGACCGCGGCGGCCACCGAGCAGCCGCAGCAGTCGCAGCCGCCCGCACCGGGACAGTCGCAGCCGCCGGCCCAGCAGTCCGGCCCGCCGCCGGGCGGTGGCAGCGGCGGCAGTGGTGGTGCCGGTGGTGGCAGTGGTGGCGGTGGCAACTCCGGGGGCACTCAGCCCGGCGGAGGCGCCAGTACGCCGCCCCCGCCGAAGCCGTCGACCACGTCGCCCTCGGCGACCGCGAGCACACCGCCGCCCGCCACGACGGGCCCCGCGACCGGGACGCCCAGTCCGTCGTCGACGGCGTCCTCGCCGCCCGCGACCTGACCGGTCAGAACAGCTTGAGCTTGTCGTCGTCGATGCCGCGCAGCTCGTCGTAGTCCAGCACCACGCAGCCGATGCCCCGGTCGGTGGCCAGCACGCGGGCCTGGGGCTTGATCTCCTGGGCGGCGAAGATGCCCTTGACCGGGGCCAACAGCGGGTCCCGGTTGAGGAGTTCGAGGTAGCGGGTGAGCTGCTCGACGCCGTCGATCTCACCGCGGCGCTTGATCTCGACGGCCACCGTGGTGCCGTCCGAGTCGCGGCAGAGGATGTCGACCGGGCCGATCGCGGTGGGGTACTCGCGGCGGATCAGGGACCAGCCGGCGCCGAGCACCTCCATCCGGTCCGCGAGCAGCTCCTGGAGGTGCGCCTCGACGCCGTCCTTGATCAGGCCCGGGTCCACCCCGAGTTCGTGGGAGGAGTCGTGCAGCACCTCCTCCAGCGTGATGATGAGCTTCTCGCCGGCCTTGTTCACCACCGTCCAGACCCCGTCCGCCTCCTTGAGCGCGCACGGCGGGGACATCCAGTTGAGCGGCTTGTAGGCGCGGTCGTCGGCGTGGATGCTGACGCTGCCGTCGGCCTTGACCAGGATGAGCCTGGTGGCGGAGGGCAGATGGGCGGAGAGCCGACCGGCATAGTCGACTGAGCAGCGGGCAATTACGAGACGCACGGTCGACCACGCTAGCCCACCGGGGCCAGTTGATGCGATTCCACGACGACCGGGTGAAGAAACCGGGAACCCCGCGAACATGGAGGTTCGGCAATTCCGCGCACCGCCCGTCGCGGTCTGGCGCCCACCCCCTGGGGTCGCTACCGTACGTGACGGCACGCGTGCGGGATCGCTGTCAACGGGGACGGAGACTTCAGATGAACGATCCGACGGGATCCGGCCAATGTGGTGCACCACCGCGTATTTCCAAAGCAATCCACAGGAATGACCGGCCCGTCCCGCCGTTGACTGCCACGCTGTTCCGAGCGCGGTCGGTGTCCGGGACGTCACGTCCCGTGGTGCCGCCGCCTTCGCAGGGTGTCAAAAACGCCCGTTCCACGGCGTTCCGGACACCACGCGCGATCCGCCCACCCTCACTGTGAGCTTGGACTACGCACGACCACCCGGGCGCCGCGCGGGTGGACCGCGAGAGGAGAATCCATGTCGCTCGACGTCTCACCGGCCCTGCTGGAAAAGGCCGAGCGGGGCGAGGTCGACGAGCGGGAATTCGTCGACTGCGTCCGCGTCTCGCTGCCGTACGCCTGGGACCTGATCAGCTCGCTGGTCGCCCAGGCGAAGGTCGACGGTACCGACTTCGCCGACAACCAGGTACCGCCGCCCAGCGAGCAGGCCCGCGGCCAGCTCCTGCGGGCCCTCGCCAGCGACGCCATCCGGGGGGCCCTGCAGCGGCACTTCGGGGTGCGGCTGGCCTTCCAGAACTGTCACCGGGTGGCGGTCTTCCTGCCGTCGGACGCCAACGAGGCGCGGCACGCACGCTTCACCTCGGTCCGGGAGCAGCTGCTCAACCAGTCCGAGGAACTGCGGGACTGCTGACCCGGCAGCACCGCCGATCCCGGGCCCTGGGTCCTGATCGGCCCTAGCGGTCCTGAAGGTCGTCGGGCCGCCCCCGTCCCCCGGTGCGGGGGGAGGGGCGGCGGCCCGGACCGGGCCCGGCTGCTCCACCCCCGGGCTCACCCCAGCTGCGGCAGCACCTCGGAGCCGAGCCGGGCGATGTTGTGCAGGGTCGCCTCGCGCTCGCCGCTGCCCTCCGCGAGCAGCGCGAAGCGGCGGATGCCGGTCCGCTCGGCGGTGGCCAGCAGCCGGTCGGCGCACTGCCGCGGCGTGCCCACCGCGTGCAGGTCGCAGAGGAGTTCGGTGTACTCGCGCGGGTCGCGCATCTTGCGCTCCCGGCCGTCCACGGTGCGGTGGGCGCCGAGCCCGTACTCGAACCAGCCCGGCATGGCGTTCAGCAGGGTGGCGCGGGCCGCCGAGGTGCGGTCGTCGACCTGGGCCACCCCGGCCGCGACGTGCCGGCGGTTCACCCGGCGCAGCTGTTCTTCGCCGCGCCCGGCGGCCAGCCAGGCGGTGCGGTACAGCTCCAGCATGCGCAGCTTGTCGTCGTCGCCGGAGTGCATGCCGAGCAGCATCGGCAGGCCGCGTTCGGCGGCCAGCCGCACCCCGCTCGGCGAGGTGCACGCGACCACCATCGGCGGGCCGGCCACCGGCCGCCCGGACGGGTCGAGCTCCTCACCGACGCCCTCGCCGAGGCCCTCGACGTCCTGGCGCTGGCGCGGGAAGCGCACCGGGCCGGACTGCTCGCCGAGACCGAGCCAGCTGCCCAGTCCCGGCCGGCGCACCGGTTCGGTGGCGCGCGGCACCACCGCCACCTCGGGGAAGGCGAACTGCGGGCCGTCCGCGCCGACCCGGGAGCCGCGCAGCCAGCGCAGCAGCAGGTCCAGCCGCTCCGGGAAGCCGTTCTCGAAGGCGTCCACGCCGCCGCCGAACACGTCCAGGTCGATCCAGGGGCCGCCGCGGCCCACCCCGAGCGTGAAGCGCCCGTCCGAGGTGAGGTGCAGCAGCGCGGCCTGCTCGCCGAGCGCCACCGGGTGGGCGGTGGAGAGCACGCTGACCGCCGTGCCGACGCCGATCCGGCGGGTGCGGCCGAGCAGCAGCGCGGCCAGCGTGGCGGCGTTGGGGCAGACCCCGTACGGGACGAAGTGGTGCTCGGCCAGCCAGACGCTGTCCAGGCCCGCGCGTTCGGCCTCGACGGCGGCCCGGACGGTGCGGTCCAGCGCCTCGCGGTGGCTCTGCCCGGGGAACTGCGCGGACAGCAGGAACGCGCCGACCCGCACCGGCGCGGTGTCCGGCGGGAGCGCGCCCGCCCGCTGCGGCGCGGGCAGCGGCTCGCCCGCCGCGGCCGTGACCGGGGCGGGCGAGGTCAGCACCGGGCCGGGGGCGGGCGGCCGGACTCCGACGGGCCGACGGGTCTCGGCGCGGGCGCTGGTCTTGGTCATGGTGGGGCCTCCTCGGGTGCGCGCAGGGTCTGCGGGCCCCGCCTGTTCCCCTTGTGGGTATCCGATGTCATGTGCCAACGGCACGCGGAAACCCGGATTTCGTCGGAGATCGGGTGGATCTCGGCAAAAACGCGGGAGCGTCGGACGATGCCGTGATAGTGGCCTGCCGGAGGGGTGGCCGGCCGTAGGCTGGAACGGCCCCGAAACCCCGGAAGAGAGGTAGTCCGACGTGTCGCCGCGCCGCAACCGGATCAAGAGCGCCGACCCGAGCGGGAGCGCCGAGCAGGCCTCCCCGCTCGGTGGATCGCTGCGCCGCACCGAGAGCCACCAAGGCGACGACTGGGTGGTCCAGACGGTCGCCGGGACGGCCGGGCGGCACTACCGGTGCCCGGGCTGCGACCAGGAGATCCCGCCGGGGATGGGCCACGTGGTGGCCTGGCCGATGCACGGCGCGGGCGTGGACGACCGGCGGCACTGGCACCGCGCCTGCTGGGGCGCGCGGGAGCGCCGGGCCTCCAACGTCCTGCGGGGCCGCGGCGCTCCGCGGTACTGAGCCGGCTGCGCGCCCCCTAGGCGTCCCGGTTCTTGAGCACCAGCGCGCCGCCGAGCAGGGCGGCGAGCGTCCAGGCCAGGCAGATCACGAAGCCCGCCCACGGCCCGTACGGCTGGCCGTACTGCTCGTACACCAGCAGCACCCGCGAGCCCGCGTAGTCCGGGAAGTAGTGGGCCAGGGTCTTGACCTTCGGCACCGCGGAGAGGATCGGCGAGAGCAGGAAGAAGAACGGGACCAGTACGCCCAGCGCCAGCGTCTGGCTGTGCAGCATCGTGGTGACGCCGGCCGAGAACAGGCACAGCATCGTCAGGTACAGCGCGGCGCCGAACACCGCGCGCAGCACGTGCGGTTGGTCGAGGCTGGTGGAGTGCGAGCCGAGCAGCGCCTGGCCGGTGAAGAAGGTGACGAAGGCCGTCACCACCGAGACCGCCAGGGCCATCGCGCCGAGCACCACCGCCTTGCCGGTGAGCAGGGTGCCGCGCTGCGGCACGGCGGCCAGGGTGACCCGGATCATGCCGGTGCTGTACTCGTTGCCGATGGCCAGCACGCCGAAGACGATGATGGCGAGCTCGCCGAGCATGATGCCGGAGAAGGCCGTGCCGGTGGCGTCGAAGACGGACTGGTCGCCCCGCCGGAACTCACCGAAGTTGTTGTTGGTGAGCAGGGACAGCAGCGCGCCGATGCCGACGGTGACGACGAAGGTCAGCGCGAGCGTCCAGACCGTCGAGCGGACGCTGCGGATCTTCGTCCACTCGGAGCGCAGGATCGCCGGGAAGGACGTCATCTCAGTTCTCCTCCTGCCGGGCCGCCGCGGTCTGCGGGGCGCCGTCCGCCTTCCAGCCGGCGCCCCAGACGCCGGGTGCGCCGGCCGCGTCCCGGCCCGGGCCGTCGCCCGCGTGGTACTCCACCGAGTCGGCCGTCATCTGCATGAACGCCTCCTCCAACGAGGCCTGCTGCGGGCTGAGTTCGTGCAGGACGACGCCGTGCGCCGCGGCCAGGTCGCCGAGCCGGGCGAGATCGCCGTCGACCACCTCGTAGGAGCCGCCGGGCCCGGGCTCGGGCCGGAGCCCGACGCCGGACAAGGCGTCGAGCAGGCGCTCGGGGTGCGGGGTGCGCAGCCGGACGGCGGAGCGGGAGTTGCGTCGGATGAACTCCGGCATCGGCAGGTCGGCGAGCAGCCGGCCCTTGCCGATGACCACCAGGTGGTCGGCGGTGACGGCCATCTCGCTCATCAGGTGGGAGGAGACGAAGACTGTCCGGCCCTCGGTGGCGAGCCGCTTCATCAGGTTGCGGATCCAGAGGATGCCCTCCGGGTCCAGCCCGTTGACCGGCTCGTCGAACATGACGATCTCCGGGTCGCCGAGCAGGGCGGAGGCGATGCCCAGGCGCTGGCCCATGCCGAGCGAGAAGCCGCGGGCCCGCTTGCGGGCGACCGGGGTGAGGCCCACCAGGTTGAGCACCTCGTCCACCCGGCGGGTCGGGATGCGGTTGCTCTGGGCGAGCCAGAGCAGGTGGTCGCGGGCGGTGCGGCCGGGGTGGACGGCCTTGGCCTCCAGCAGCGCGCCGATGTACTTGAGCGGTTCGCTGAGCTGCCCGTAGCGCTTGCCGTCGATGGTGACCCGGCCGCTGGTGGGGCGATCGAGGTCGAGGATCATGCGCATGGTGGTGGACTTGCCTGCGCCGTTGGGGCCGAGGAAGCCGGTCACCACGCCCTGCGGGACCTGGAAGCTGAGCCGGTCCACCGCGAGGGTCCTGCCGTAACGTTTTGTCAGGTCGTGCAACTCGATCATTCGCGCTCCCTTACTCTTTGTAAGGCTAGGACAAAGCGGATATCGCGGCCCGCTGAGTGGGCCCGCCGGGCGTGCCGGAATACGGTGGGCCCATGACCCAGCCCCCCTCCGCAGTGTCCGTCCGCGAGAGCGGCACCGGAACACCCCTCGTACTGCTGCACGCCTTTCCGTTGAACGCCTCGATGTGGTCCGCCCAACTGGACGCGCTGCCCGGTCTGACCGGCGACGAGGCCCGGGTGCTCGCCCCGGACCAGCGCGGCTTCGGCGGCACCGAGCTGGGGACCGACGAACCCTCGCTGGACCTGGTCGCCGACGACCTCGCCCTGCTGCTGGAGGCGGCCGGGATCGAACGCGCGGTGGTCGGCGGGCTCTCCATGGGCGGCTACGTGGCGCTGGCCTTCGCCCGCCGCCACCCGGACCGGCTGGCCGGACTGCTGCTGGCCAGCACCCGCGCCACCGCCGACACCGACGCCGTCCGGGCCAACCGGGAGCGGATCGCGGCCGCCGTCACCGCCCGGGGCAGCGTCCAACTGCTGCTCGACGAGGAGGTCGCCGCCGGGCAGCTCGGGCCGGACTCGCGGCACCTGGTGGAGCGGGTGCGGTCGCTGGTCGCCGCCGCGTCGCCGGCCGCCGTCGCCTGGGCCCAGCGGGCCATGGCGGCCCGGCCGGACGCGCTGGACGTGCTGGCCGGGCTGCGGGTGCCCACCGCCGTCGTCGCGGGCGCGCAGGACGGCCTGGTGGCGCCGGAGGAGGCCGAACTGATGCTCCGGGCCCGGCCGGACGCCGAACTGACCGTCATCCCCGGGGCGGGCCATCTGAGCGCCCTGGAGGCGCCGGAGGCGTTCAACACCGCCGTCCGTGACCTGCTGGCCCGGGCGGCGGCCGGATGAGGGAGGAAGCGACCGGCTGGGACTTCTCGGCGCTGGAGGTGACCGGCCGGATGCCCGTGACCAACCGCGGCGAGGGCCTGGTCGAACTGACCCTGGAACCGCTCGGCGAGGACTACTGGCTGCGCCCCGGCGAGACCTTCATCGTCACCTCGTACGGCGACCACGGCTCCGGCCACCCGTTCGAGGTGCAGTACTGGCCGGACTCGGTGTCGGTCTGGTGCACCTCGTGGTTCGGCACCGTCTCCGACGACGAGGGCAACCAGCTCAGCAGCGGGTACCAGCGGCCCGACGGGGCCTACCCCAGGTGACGCCCGCTCACTCAGGTCACCCGAGATGATGACGGTGGAACGACGGCAGGCCCTCACCCGGGTGGGTGAGGGCCTGTCTGCTGTTCCGCACGTGCCGTCCGTTGCGCACGTACCGCCGGGCGCCGGCGCCCGGCGGCGGCGTCAGCGCGACTGCTGGGCGGGCACGCCCATGGTGTCGTCGCCCGGCAGCGAGGCGGCGGCCACGGCCGCGCCGGTCAGCGTCGCCAGCATCTCGCGGACGTTGGTCAGCTGGGCGTTGATGCTGTCGCGGCGGTTGGTGAGCGCCGCCAGCTCGCGCTCGGACTCGCTGCGGATCCGGTCGGCCTTGGCGTTGGCGTCCGCCACGATGTCCTCGGACTGGCGCTGCGCCGTCTCGACGGTCTGGCGGGCGCGGCGCTCGGCGTCGGTGCGCAGCTTCTCGGCCTCCAGGCGCAGCTGCTCGGCCCGGTGCTCGATCTCGGCCAGGCGCTTCTCGGCCTTGGCCTGACGGGCGGCCAGGTCGCGCTCGGACTGCTCGCGGCGCTTGGCCAGGTTGGTCTCGAACTCCAGCGCGGCCTGGGCGGCCTTGGTGCGGGTCTCCTCGAAGAGGGCGTCCGCCTCCTCGCGCTTGTTCTGGGCGTCCTTGTTGGCCTCGGCGCGCAGCTGGGCGCTGTCGCTCTTGGCCTTGTCGACGATCCGCAGACCCTCGTCCTCCGCCTTGGCCTTGCGGTCCTTGGCGTAGTTCTCGGCCTCGGTGCGGACCTGCTGGGCAGCGGCCTCGGCGAGCTCGCGGTGCTGCTCGGAGGCGCGGTGCGCCTCGTCGCGCAGGTCCTTGGACTCCTCCTCGGCCAGTCGCAGGATCTTCTCGACCCGGGCGCCGAGACCGGCGTACGAGGGCTCCGCCTCGGTGACCGCCGCCTGCGCGGTCTGGGTCTCCAGGTGGAGCTCCTCGATGCGCTTCTCGAGCGCGCTGATCCGGGTCAGGGCACTGTCACGGTCGGCCACCAGCTTGGTGATCCGCTCGTCGACCTGGGCGCGCTCGTACCCACGGCGCACCAGGTCGAAGCCGTGAGGGGAGTGACTGTCGCTCATGGGGTTCTGGGCTTCCTGTCGTCAAACCGCTGAGGTGGTTGAGGGAATCCTGACACGGTACCGGAGTGTCGACGGCGAGATGCCGTCGTCCCGCGGACAATGTCCGCTCAATCGGGTGGTGCGTTCTTGGAGCGATTGCCACCCGACCGGGGGGAACCAATTCCGGCACCCGCCTTGGCACCCCCGTCCTTCTTGGTGCTGCTTCCCCCGTTGGTCTGGGCGACCGGTGCCGGTGCCTCGAACGCCTCCAGTGCGGACAGCACGTCCTGCACCCTGGAGATCTCGGTGTTGATGTCCTTGCGCCGCCGCACCAGCTCGTCCAGCTCGCGCCGGCCCTCGTCGGTGACCCGCTTCGCCTCGGCCTGCGCCTCGGCGAGCAGCCGTTCGGCCTCCGCCTTCGCCAGCTCGACCTGCTCGTCGGCGCTGCGGTCGGCGTCCTGCAGCCGCTTCTCCGCCTCGGTGGCGGCGTTCTCCAGCCGCTCCTCGGACTCGGCCTCGGCCGACTGGAGCCTGGCCTCGGCCTTGACGATCAGCGCCTCGGCGCGGCTGGTGGAGTCGGAGAGCTTGGTCTCCGCCTCCTTCAGCAGCCCCTCGGCCTTGCGGACGGCCGAGATCCGGACCTTGCTGGCCTCCGCGGACGCCTCCGAGGTGAGCTCGCCCGCGCGGTCCTCGGCGGCCGCGACCAGGGCCGCCGCCCGGTCCTCGGCCTCGGCGACGGTGGCCACCGCCTGCTCCTCGGCCTCGGTCAGCTGCTCCTGAGCGGCCGTCACCAGGGCGTCGACCCGCTCGCCGGCCGACTTCATGGCCGCCGCGTTCTCCTTGCGGGCGCGTTCGTGCAGCGCCTCCACCTCGGCGTCGGTGCGCTCGCGCAACTCCTCGGCGCGCTCGCGGATCGCGGTGGAGTCCCGGCGGGCCTCGGCGAGCAGCGTGTCGGCGTCGGAGCGGCCCTTCTCCACCTCGGCCTGGCCGGCCGCCTCGCCGGCGGCGACCAGCCGGTCGGCCTCCTTGCGGGCGGCGGCGACCATCGCGTCCGCCTGCTCCTCGGCGGCGGCGGTGGTGGCCAGTGCGGTGGTCTGGGCGTCCTCGCCGAGCGACTCGGCATCCGCGAAGGCCTTCTCCAGGACGGAGTTGGCCTGCTCGCGGGTGGCCTTGTCGAACTGCTCGGCGGCCTCCCGGGTCTCCGCGTCGTACGCGTCGGCGCGGCTGTGGGCGGCTGCGTCGTACTCGTCGGCGAGGGTGCGGGTGGCGAGCGCGTACTCCTCGGCCTCGGCGCGCAGGGCGGCGGCCAGCTCCTCGGCGTCGGCGACCAGGCCGGCCGAGCGCTCGTCGGCGGCGGCCATCGTCCGGACGGCCTGGGCCTCGGCGTCCGCGCGCAGCTGCCCGGCGCCCTCCCGGGCCGCGTGCAGCACGGCGTCGGCCTCCGCCCGCAGGTGCTCGTCGTAGGCCTGGGCCTCGGCGCGCTGATGGCCCAACTCGGCCTCGTGGGCCTCGCGTTCGGCGGCCAGCTCGCGGTCGGTCAGCTCGCGCAGGGCGGTGGTCTCGGCGTCGGTGCGGGCGCGCAGTTCGGTGGTCTCGTGGTCGGCGAGGGCCCGCTGCTCGATGGTCTCGGCGTCGGCGAGTTCGCGCAGGGCGGTGGTCTCGGCGTCGGCGAGGGCCCGCTGCTCGGCGGTCTCGCGCTCGGCCAGCTCGCGCAGTTCGGCGGCGGCCTGCTCGGCCCGGTCGCGGACCTCGGTGGCCTCCCGCTCGGCGGCGGCCTTCCGCTCGGCGATCTGCTCGGCGGCGGCCTCGTGCATGCCGGCCACCGACTGGCGGACCTCGGCGGCCTCCTCCTCGGCGGCCTCGACCAGGGCGGCGCCCTCGACGCCGGCGGCGGCGACCAGCTCCTCGCCGTCGACCCGGGCCTGCTCCAGGACGGCGGTGGCCTCGGCCCGGATGCCGTCGGCGGTGGCGCGGGCCTCGGACAGCTCGCGGCCGGCCTCGGCGCGGACCGTCTCGGCCTGCTCGGCGGCGAACGCCAGCTCGGCGGCGGCCTTCTCCCGTACGGCCTTGGCGTCCCGGGCGGCCTCGGCCCGGCGCTGCTCGGCGGCGCTCCGGGCGCCCTCCAGCAGTTCCTCGGCTTCGGCGCGCAGTTCGGTGACGTGCTGCTCGGTCGCCTCGCGCTGTTCGGTCGTCTCGCGTTCGGCGAGGGCGCGCAGTTCGGTGACGTGCTGCTCGGTCGCCTCGCGCTGTTCGGTCGTCTCGGCGGTGGTGCGTTCGGTGAGTTCGGTGGCGGCCTGTTCGGCCTTGGCCCGGACGTCGGCGGCGTACGCCTCGGCGGCGGTGCGCTGTTCGGTGGTCTCGCGGTCGGCGAGGGCGCGCAGTTCGGCGACGTGCTGTTCGGTCGTCTCGCGCTGTTCGGTCGTCTCGGCGGTGGTGCGTTCGGTGAGTTCGGTGGCGGCCTGTTCGGCCTTGGCCCGGACGTCGGCGGCGTACGCCTCGG
>NZ_JBHWIR010000031.1:35217-40179 GCF_042731835.1 Kitasatospora sp. NPDC059817
GCGGCGGTGCGCTGTTCGGTGGTCTCGCGTTCGGCGAGTTCGCGCAGTTCGGCGCTCTCCCGCTCGGCGAGCTCGCGCAGTTCGGTGCTCTCGCGTTCGGCGAGGGCCCGCAGCTCGGTCGCGGTCTGCTCGGCCTGCTCGTGGGCGGCCTGGGCGGCGGCCAGCTGCTCGGCGGTCTCCTCGCGTTCGCGGTGCAGCCCGGCGGCGGCCTCCTCGTGCTCACGCCGGCTCTCCTCGCGCAGCGCGTTCGCGGCGGCCTCGGCCTCGCTGCGGGTACGGGCGGCCTCGGCGTCGGCCTCGGTGCGGACGCGCTCGGCGTCGGCCACCGCGGCGTCCCGGACGGCGTTCGCCTCGGCCTGCGCATCGGTGCCGAGGGCGGTCGCGGCGGCGTTCGCCTCGGCCCGGACCCGCTGGTCGAACTCGGTCGCGTCCCGGCGGAGTTCGGCGGTCTCGCGCTCGGCGGCGGCGCGGTTCTCGGCGGCCGCGGCCTTGGCGGCGGCGAGGGCGTCCTGGCCCTGCTGCTCGGCGGCGGTGGTGGTCTTCTCGGCCTCGCTACGGGCCCGGGCGAGGGTCTGCTCGGCCCGGCCCTGGGTCTCGGCGGCCTGTTCCTGGGCCTGCGCGCGCAGCCGCTCGATCTCCCCGGCGGCGCCCGCGCGCAGCTCGTCGGCGTCGGCCTTGGCCCTGGTGAGCAGTTCCTCGGCGTTCTTCGCCGACTCCTCGATCTGCACGACGGCCTGGCGGCGGGCCTCGCCGCGCACCCGGTCGGCCTCGGCGGCGGCCTGGGCGCGCAGCTCCTCGGCCTCGGCCCGCAGCCGGGCCGCCTCGTCCTGCATCTGCTCGATCCGCTCGCGGATCGCGGCGGCGTCGTCGAGGGCGGCGTTCTGGGCCTGCTCGACGGCGGCCTGGGCCTGCTCGCGCAGGCGCTGCGCCTCGGCGGCGGCCTCGGTGCGGATCCGCTCGGCCTCGGTGGCGGCCTCGGTGCGGGCGGTCTCGGCGTCCTGGTTGGCCTGGCCGAGCATCTCCTCGGCGGTCTTGGCGGCCTTGGCGAGCTGGACGGTGGCGTCCTTGGCGCCGGTCGCCCGGCCCTCCTCCTCGGCCGCGTGGCGCAGCCGCTGGGCCTCGGCCTCGGCGTGGGCGCGCAGTTCGGCGACGTCCCGGTCGGCCTGGGCGCGCAGTTCGGCGATCGCGGCCTCGGCCTCGGCGCGCAGCTCGCCGGCCACCGATTCGGCGGTGGCCCGCAGCCGTTCGCTCTCCTCGGCGGCGGCGGCCTTGGCGGCCTCCGCCTCGGCCTGCCTGGTGGTGGCCTCGGCGCGGATCGCCTCGGCCTCCTTGGTGGCGTGGGCGACCATCCGGGCGACCTCGGCCCGGGCGGTCTGCGAGCGCTGCTCGTTGGCGGCCTCGCCGTCGGCGGCCTTGCGTTCGGCGGCGGCCTCGGCGTCGGCCTGGAGCTGTTCGGCGGCCTGTTCGGCCTGGGCCCGCAGCTCGGCGGACTCGCGGCGGGTGCGTTCGGCCTCGGCGATCGCCTCGGCACGCAGCCGCTCTATCTCGGCCTGGGCGTGGGCGAGCTGCTGCTCGGCCCGGATCTGCTCGGCGGAGGCCTGCTCCTTGAGCCGGCCGATCTCGCCCTTCGCGACGGCGAGCTGCTGCTCGGCGGCGGCGTGCGCGGCGGCCAGCTGCTGCTGGGCCTCGCCGCGGGCGGCGTCGACGTCGGCGGCGGCCTGGGCGCCGGCCTGCTGGGCGTGCTCGGAGGCGGCGCGCAGCAGGCGCTCGGCGTCGCTCTGGGCCCGCTGGATGGCGGCCTCGGCGGCGGCCTGGGCCTCGCCGCGGGCGGCGTCGACGTCGGCGGCGGTCTGGGCGCGGGCCTGGTCGGAGAGCGCGACGGCCTCCGCGCGGGCGGCGGCGACCATGCGCTCGGCCTCGACGCGGGCGTCCTGGAGCAGGCGCTGGGCCTCCTGCTCGGAGCCGGTCCTGGTCTGCTCGGCCCAGCCGTTGACGTGCTGCTCGGCGGTGCGGCGCAGCTCGGTGAGCTCGTCCTCCAGCTGGCGGCGGCGGGCGGTGAGCTCGGCCTCCAGTCGGGCGGTGCGCTCGGCGGCCTCGGCCATGATCCGCTGGGTGGCGGCCTGGGAGTCGCGCAGCTGGCGCTCGGCGTCGGCGCGCAGCTGCTGGGCCTGCATCTCGGCCGTGCGGAGCATCTGCTCGGCCTGGCCGGAGACGGCGTCGAAGGCGCGCGGTTGGGCGAGCATGCGGCGGGATTCGTGCAGCTTGGCCCGGAGCACCTCCACCTGGTAGGCGAGGTCCTCGGCATGCTCGGCTGCCTTGTCCCGCTCCTTTCGAGTCCGACCCATCTCGGCCTCGAACTGGGAGAGGTGATCGTCAACCTCGTAGCGGTCGTTGCCCCGCACTCCGCGGTCCCATCCATCTCCTGGTCGCGTCCTCGACCCGGCCGGTCCAGGGCACCCGTTGTCCGGGTACTGGTCCGACTGGCTCCTTGCATCCGCAGCCGGTGGACGGCCCGCCGGTCAAGCCGGGGCCGCCCGCCGCGGTCGTCGGAGCCCTGGGCGTGGAAGCGCGGTGATGCCGCGTTCCCCCGTCCGGGTGGACTCCTGGGCGAACTCTTGCCTTGTGGAGAATGGTGACAGATCAGTGTTGCGACTGTTCAGCCGTGCCCGCGTTGTGGACTCCCCTGCGACGGGCCGGCCACCGCTGGGTGGACGGGCCTGTCATCGGCCGTGCCCGTCGCCTCCGTCCCCCGGAGCCTTCGCGCACCTGGGCATTGTAGTGGGAGCGCACTGCGGGGGAATGGCCGCGTGGTGGTTTTCCGGCTGTCGGACGAGGTTACTGACGGGTCATGACCGGTGATTCGGGGGTGCCGCCCGGTCGTGGGCGGCACCTGGCGGGGGTCAGTGGGCGTCGTGGGGGCCCGGTTCGGCGGAGGTGACCAGCTCGGTCAGGACGCCGCCGCAGTCCTTGGGGTGCAGGAAGGTGATCCGCGAACCCATCGAGCCGATCCGGGGCTGGTCGTAGAGGACCCGCACGCCCTTGGCCCGGACGGCCTCGGCGTCGCCGTCCACGTCGGCGGTGCCGAAGGCGATGTGGTGCACGCCCTCGCCGTTCTTCTCCAGCCACTTGGCGACGGTCGAGTCGGGCCGGGTGGGCTCCAGCAGCTGGAGGTAGGAGGCGCCGCCGTCGCCGGTGTCGTTGATCTTGAGCATGGCCTCGCGGACGCCCTGCTCCTCGTTGACCTCGGTGTGGAACACCTCGAAGCCGTAGGTGGCGCGGTAGAACTCGACCGTCTTGTCGAGGTCGCGGCAGGCGATGCCGATGTGGTCGATACGGGTCAGCACGGCGACCTCCGGGGGCGGGTTGGGTACCTCGGGAACCAGGTGGCACCAGTGCAGCGCATCGCTGCTGACCGGCGCCAGCGCCGGACGTGCGAGTCTGCTCACACGCCGGGGGTTGCCCCGGGCCGCACGCCGGGGGCTCACCCGGGGCGGGCGCCGGGGTTCACCCGGGCCGCGTTGACACGGTGTTGACTGGAAGGTGCCAGTGCGCTCGATCACACCGTCGCTCCGGTGACGGGCGGGTAACAGGTCAGTACATTGAGCGCATCCTCACCTGGCCACGACGTGCGAAGGGGCTCGTCCCATGACCAACACCACCTCTGTGATCGTTGCCGGTGCGCGGACCCCGATGGGTCGCCTGCTCGGTTCCCTCAAGGGCTTCTCCGGTGCCGACCTCGGCGGCTTCGCGATCAAGGCCGCGCTGGAGCGGGCCGGCATCACGGGTGAGCAGGTCCAGTACGTGATCATGGGCCAGGTGCTGCAGGCCGGCGCCGGCCAGATCCCGGCCCGCCAGGCCGCCGTCCGGGCCGGCATCCCGATGAGCGTCCCGGCGCTCACCATCAACAAGGTCTGCCTCTCCGGCCTGGACGCCATCGCGCTGGCCGACCAGCTGATCCGGGCCGGCGAGTTCGACGTCGTGGTGGCCGGCGGCCAGGAGTCGATGACCAACGCCCCGCACCTGCTGCCGAAGTCCCGCGAGGGCTACAAGTACGGCGCGATCGGGATGCTCGACTCGATGGCCCACGACGGCCTCACCGACGCCTACGAGAACATCCCCATGGGCGAGTCCACCGAGAAGCACAACACCCGGCTGGGCATCGCCCGCGAGGTGCAGGACGAGATCGCCGCGGCCTCCCACCAGCGGGCCGCCAAGGCGCAGGCCGACGGCGTCTTCGACGCCGAGATCACCCCGGTCGCGATCCCGCAGCGCAAGGGCGAGCCGGTGCTGTTCGGCCAGGACGAGGGCATCCGCGCGGACACCACCGCCGAGGGCCTGGCCAAGCTGCGTCCGGCGTTCGCCAAGGACGGCACGATCACGGCCGGCACCTCCTCGCAGATCTCCGACGGCGCCGCCGCGGTGGTCGTGATGAGCAAGGCCAAGGCCGAGGAGCTGGGCCTGAGCTGGATCGCCGAGATCGGCGCGCACGGCAACGTGGCGGGCCCGGACAACTCGCTGCAGTCGCAGCCGTCCAACGCGATCAGGCACGCGCTGGCCAAGGAGGGCCTGGAGGTCTCCGACCTCGACCTGATCGAGATCAACGAGGCGTTCGCGGCCGTCGCCCACCAGTCGACCAAGGACCTGGGCGTCTCCTCGGACATCGTCAACGTCAACGGCGGCGCGATCGCGCTCGGCCACCCGATCGGGATGTCCGGCGCCCGCGTGGTGCTGCACCTGGCGCTGGAGCTCCAGCGGCGCGGCGGCGGGGTCGGCGCGGCCGCGCTGTGCGGCGGCGGCGGCCAGGGCGACGCCCTGATCGTGCGCGTCCCCAAGGACGCCAGCCCGAAGGCCTGATCAGCTGACATGCCTTCGGGGCTGCGGACCGCCACGAGCGGCGCCGCAGCCCCCGAGGCCGCCCCGCGCGGGGCGCCCCCTGGAAGATGTCGCCCCCCGGGGGGGACA